>CAYRVZ010000034.1:0-16697 GCA_964427815.1 uncultured Saprospiraceae bacterium
GCTTACATGCGTTCAGGCATCTGAATACCTAATAAATCCATTCCACTAGCTAGTGCTTTGCCTACTGCCTCACTCAATAAGAAACGAAATTCCTTTGCACCAGGTTCCTTTGCTTTTAAAATAGAACACTCATGCCAAAACTTACTATACGCTTTCGCCAAATTATATACGAAAGCTGCAATGATAGAAGGGTCATACTCCTTGGCAGCATCCTGAATAAAAGAAGGATACTTTGTTAATAATTTGATGAGGGCTTTTTCTTCTTTGACTAATTGGGTGTAAGCTGAAGCCATCTCAGGATCGATATTTTCTATTTTTTTCAAAAGTCCCTGTGTTCGGACATACGCATATTGTATGTAAGGGCCCGTTTGACCTTGCAATTCAATAGATTCTTTTGGATCAAAAATCATTCGTTTCTTAGGATTGACCTTGAGTATGAAAAATTTCAAAGCACCTAAAGCAATATTTTTGCGTATTTCAGTTTGGGTATCAGGAGATAAGTCAGCGATTTCATTTCGTTCCAAAGATTCTTTAGTGGCAGTATCAATCATTTCTTGTACTAAATCGTCCGCATCAACAACAGTCCCTTCACGAGATTTCATTTGACCCGTTGTCAAATCGACCATGCCATAAGCTAAATGGTAAAGATTTTTAGCGTAAGGCTCCTCCAGCTTTTCCAATATGGCAAACAACGCATCAAAATGATAGATTTGCTCGTTTCCTACCACATACACCATACTATCCATGCCAAATTCTTGGTGTCTCTGACGGGCTAACCCTATGTCTTGTGTCACATATAAAGAGGTGCCGTCACTCCGCATCACAATTTTTTCTCCTAGCTTTTTATCTTCTAAATCAACGGCAATAGATCCGTCTTTATTTTTATAAAATACCTGCTTGTCCAATCCGACTTTCACGATGTCTTTTCCTAATAAATAAGTGTCCGACTCAAAATAAGTTTTGTCTATAGACACCCCTAAAGTCTCAAAAGTCGTATCAAATCCTCCCAATACCCACCCATTCATAGTCTTCCAGAGGGACAAAGTAGCTTCATCGTGAGCTTCCCATTTGAGTAACATCTCACGCGCTTCCGCCCCGAGTGTAGAATATTTGTTGAAGTAAGTATCCTTATATTTCTTGAAAAAATCTGCTTGGTCTATTTTAGTACTTTTTCGTGCCAAAAATTCTTGTTCAGCTGCCTCCGTCTCTTGCCACGCGGCATATTCTGCTTTGAGTTTTTGTGCAAACAATACATAGTAGTCCCCAACAAAGTGATCGCCTTTAATTCCAGTAGATTCAGGGGTCGCTCCATTTGCGTATTTAGTCCAAGCCAACATGCTCTTGGTAATGGCTATTCCTCGATCATTGACAATCTGGGTCGTCGTAACCTCTTGACCAGCTGCTTTCAAAATTTTAGAGATAGACCATCCCAGTAGTATATTTCGAATGTGTCCAAGATGCAATGGTTTATTGGTATTTGGAGAAGCATATTCTATTAGAACCTTTTCCGAATGCGTATCCTGAAACCCATATTTCTCTATGGCTAAAATGCTTGTTAAAGCAGTCGTCCAAATGCCATCTTGTACCGTTACATTTAAAAAACCTTTGACCACATTAAAAGATGTGACCGCTTCTAATTTTTTTGAGAGATACTGACCTAATTCTTCAGCGACCTGTGGAGGTGCTTTTTTCGCTGCTTTCGCAAATGGGAAAGTAACAATGGTAAAATCTCCGTCAAAATTGGAAGGCGTATCATTTATTTGTACTTGTTGGGGCGATACATCCGCATCATAAAGAACTTTGATCGCATCAATCGTTTCCTGTTTAAGTTTTGTTTCGTATTTCATTTCCTTTTACGGACTTAGTAATTTTTTTAAATAGATTTTGCCTGGAATACATCCGCTGCCATCTTTTGTCACCCCTTGCCAATATCCTTCCAATAGCAGCATATCTTTCCGAATACTCAACAATAATTGTCCGCCTTTAATGCACCAAGTATAATTATCCATTTCGGTAGCCTCATATAGCTTGGTTTCTTGAAAAGTTAACAATTTTCCTTTGAAAATCGTTCCTGAAAAATCAAAATTTGCATAATTCGGATCGTCATATATATTGGCAAAGGAACGACCCGTTATTTTATTTCCTTCTATCACTTTGATAATCATCTTAAAGGGATACTTCTCATCAATACCTCCTGGATCTTGAGTCAATTCGCCTACCCAAGTTCCATTAAATAAAGAGTCTAAGTCTTGGGCTTGAACCGGTACAAAGCAAGCCACAAAAATAGCAGTAATAATTGAAAGTCTTATCAACATTGATATTATATTTTTTGCGAAAGCGAATTCTAAACCTAGCCATTATAACCATTTTTTAAAACAAGTGTTGTAGCGTGTAGGAAAAGAAAAATAAATATTTATAAATGCGTCGAATTGCTATAGGGGACATACATGGATGTGCTAAGACTTTCAAAAAATTAGTCAAACAAGTGGAATTGTCCACGGATGATGAGTTGATACTCCTAGGGGATTTGATTGATCGGGGCCCTAATTCGAAAAAAGTTTTTGATAAAGTATTGCAGCTAAGAGAAAAAGGGCACACAGTAGTTTTGCTCCAAGGAAATCATGAGGAAATGCTGATGTCCGCAAAAATTGATTTCTTTACCTCAAATCGATGGTTAAATGCAGGAGGGCGGGCGTGTTTGGCTAGTTTTGGAGTAGAAGATCCTCGAAAGATCGATCCTGTTTATCTTGGAATGATGGCAGAGATGAGAGATTACTATGAAGTGCCTGGGTTTATTTTTGTCCATGCAGGCTTAAATTTTCAACTAGAGTTTCCTTTTGAGGCCGTTAGAGATATGCGATGGATTAGAGATTGGAATGATGAGATTAACTATGAATGGCTTGGGGATCGAATTATTGTTCATGGGCATAGTCCTAGAACAAAAGAGCAGGTAATCCAAATGCACAAAACCCTAGATTTCTACCAAACCCTGAATTTAGATACAGGATGTGTGTATTCTAAGAAGGGGCTTGGATACTTGACTGCTTATGATACGAAGGCAAACAAATTATTTTTTGAGAAAAATATAGACTAAGACTCCTCAAACAAAGTCTCCACAAAGGCTCTCTTATTAAAAACTTGTAACTGCTCAATTCCTTCTCCTACACCAATATACTTGATCGGTATTTTGAATTGATCACTGATGCCGATGGCTACGCCTCCTTTGGCAGTGCCGTCAAGTTTGGTTAATGCTAAAGCAGTAACATCTGTTGCTTCGGAGAATTTCTCACATTGCTCAAAGGCATTTTGACCCGTGGTTGCATCTAGTACCAATAGTACTTCATGTGGTGCGCCTCCCATTTTTTTACTAATCGAGTTTTTGATTTTGGATAGCTCCTTCATCAAGTTTATCTTGTTGTGCAAACGACCAGCCGTATCGATGATGGCTACATCGCAATGATGCTCAATAGCATATTGAGTCGTTTCATACGCTACGGCAGCAGGGTCGGTGTACATCCCTTTATTGAAGAAGTCAGACTGAGAGCGCTCTGCCCAGATACCGAGTTGATCTACAGCCGCCGCTCTAAAGGTGTCCGCAGCGCCAAGTACGACTTTTAACCCTTTTTCTGTGTATTGGTGAGCTAGCTTGCCGATGGTTGTCGTTTTGCCAACACCATTAACCCCTACGACTAAAATGACATGTGGTCTTTCTCCAGAAGGAATATCAAAATCCTCTAGCCCTTCCGTGTTATTTTCCGTAAGGAGTTTAACTATCTCATTTTTGAGGAGGGCATTGAGTTCAGACGTATTGATGAATTTATCGACTTTGACCCGTTCTTCCAGTCTTTCAATAATTTTCACGGTCGTATCGACCCCTACATCAGAAGCGACTAAGATTTCTTCGAGATCATCCAAAAAAGCTTCATCGACAGTAGATTTACCTGCCACTGCCTTGGTGATTTTGGAGAAGATCCCAGTTTTAGTCTTTTCAAGACCCTTGTCTAGATCTTCTTTTTTATTTTTGTTGAAAAATTTATCAAAAAAGCTCATAGTTATTTTTGGTTAGCGTGAATGAAATAACACCAATCTGCTAGAATAGTTATCAAAAACAAAAAAAAAGCCTTCCCGAGTTAGGAAAGGCTTTTTTTAGAACAAAACGCTTATTTTTTTGCAAAAAATGCAGCTACCTCATCCTTGTGTAGGATGACCTGTTTGTACGTGTATTTTCCTGTAATAGGATCTTTGATTGATTTAACGACCTTTACGTGATCCTTACCAGAGCCAGCATTAGCGGCACGTTGAGCAACACGGGCGTTTTTCGAAATTTTCTTAGCCATAATTTATTTGATTTCGCGGTGAATAGTATATTTTCTAAGAATTGGGTTGTATTTCTTCAACTCCATCCTTGCTGGTGTGTTTTTCTTGTTCTTCTGGGTCACATATCTAGATGTTCCAGATTGGCCTGAGGTCTTGTGCTCAGTGCATTCCAAGATAACTTGGATTCTATTTCCTTTTGATTTCTTAGCCATTATGAGATTACTTTAGTCAGTTTTACACCCGTGTTTACGCCTTTCTTTTCTAGCTTACGCAAATAAGCATAGACTCCGAGTTTGTTGATGTTTTTCATTGCCTTAGTGGACAATTTAATAGATACCCATTGCCCAGTTTCTGGGATGAAGTATCGCTTTGTGTGAATGTTCGGTACAAAACGTCTCTTGGTCTTCGCATTCGAGTGCGAAACGTTGTTACCAGCTTTTGGTCTTCTTCCAGTCAATTGACATACTCTAGACATCGATTAATTTTTTTTTTGTTCAAATTACAAAAATGCTCGCGGCTTTTTTTGTTACCTTTGTGACCCCGGCAGGGTTCGAACCTGCAACCTCCTGATCCGTAGTCAGGTACTCTATCCAGTTGAGCTACGGAGCCATTTTTTGGAGTGCAAAGATAAGTATATTATTGTAATAGTGAAAGTTTTTATGGATTTATTTTAGCTTTTTTATTTTATGTACCGCGCTATTCCGTTCACGAGGCATGCTAATCCTTTTTTGACGTAAGTATTACGAAAATCAACCAAAAATTTCTTTCCTGACCAAATTTGAGTACTTTTACAACGTTAAAGAGATAATTATGATGGATAAAGACCAAATTCGGACAATATTGAATGACCAATACCACCAATTGGCTGAAATTCCTCTTCAAGAGGCAATCATAAATGAAGGTGTCATAAAAAAATTCAATAAAGGAGAAGTAACACAAAACATTGGTTCTTATGTGAAATTTGTTCCGCTCATCAGTCGGGGCACCCTCAAAGTATTAAGAGAAGATGATTTGGGCAATGAAATATTCTTGTATTACCTACATGCTGGTGAATCTTGTTCCATGACATTCTCTTGTTGTATGATGCACAAAAAGAGTGAGGTGAAAACGGTGGTGGTCAGTGAGGTGGAGATGATAGTCATTCCAATTAGATTTGTGGATGAGTGGATGATGAAACACCATTCCTGGAAGAATTTTATCATGAAATCTTATGATACCAGAATGATGGAGCTTATCAAAACTGTCGATGAAATCGCTTTTCTTAAAATGGACGAAAGATTGCTGAAATACCTGGCTCGTAAGTCCAAGGCCATTGGATCTAATTCAATCTTTTCTACGCATCAAGAAATTGCCTCCGACTTGAATGCTTCTCGCGAAGCAATCTCTAGACTTTTAAAGAAATTAGAGAAGCAGGAAATCCTGAAAATAAGACGTAATAAAGTGACCCTTTTGAAAGAATTAGATGGAATTATCAGCTAAAAGACAATTATTAAGGGAGTACTTTCCCGTTTTTCAGCAATTCGAATTAGTCGAAGCAATTGCCGAAAAAAGCACATATATAAAGGTGCCCGCTGGCACTATGATTTTGGACGTAGGTGATTATATCAGAGTCATTCCCCTTGTGCTTTCAGGGTCTGTGAAAGTCTTTAGGGAGGATGAGGATGCAAGAGAAGCTTTTTTGTACTATATCACTTCAGGGGAATCTTGTGCCTTAACATTGGCTGCTTCTCTGAAACCAGGCAAAAGTAAAATTAAAGCCATCACTTTAGAAGAAACAGAAATCATGGCTTTACCTGTAAAGGCTATATATGATGTCAATAAAAAATTTCCCTCTTGGTATAGTTTCGTTTTTGAAACTTTTGGCAATCGGTTTGATGAATTAATCAGTGCCTTTGAAGGCGTGGTCTTTTTTCATTTGGATAGCCGTCTAGAAAAATATCTAGAGCTTAGATCTAAAACAATTGGTTCGCGGATCTTAAAAATTTCTCATAGTGAGATTGCAAAAGACCTTGCTACTTCTCGTGAAGTGATCTCTCGACTGTTAAAGCAAATGGAAAAGAAAAATACCCTTTTGTTGTCTAGAGGACAGATTACATTAAACTAGTGAGGGCTATTCTGCCTATATTTGACAATCGAATTTGTTTACACCTAAAACTCATGAAAATGAAAAGGTTCCTTTACCTAATAATACTTGTTTTTTTAAGCACATGGGTTTATGCTCAAGAAGTACCCGAAACTCAAAAAAGTTTAATCATAAAACGTACCGCCACTTGGTGTCCTCCTTGCGGTGGATGGGGATAGGATTTGTTCGAGAATCTTATTGAAGATAATGAAGAAAATTCGATTCTTTGGGCAATGCATTATAGCGGTGAATTACAGAATGCTACCGCACAGGGGATTAATGCAATTCTATCGGGTTCTAGTCAACCCAAATTTTATCTGAATACCGTTGAAGTCATGGGCTCTTCCGGTTCTGCTACGAATATGCGTAATACTTTTAAAGATGGCGTAATCGCGAATACAGATAGTGCACCTGTAGCCAACGCCATTGCTACGAATCTAAGTATTAATAATAATACTTTAGCCCTTACGGTCAAATCTAAATTTTTTGCGCAAGCGAATGGGGAATACTTCCTGAATGTCTATGTTGTAGAAAATGGTGTAATGCAGGAACAGTCTGGAAGACCCAATGCCATTCATGAAAAGGTATTGCGAGGCGATATGGTAGGGAATAATTTTGGTGATGTATTGGCATCTGGAACGATAGCTATAAACACAGCTTTTTCAACAGAATTGAGTATTCCTATTGCGGCCAGCTGGGCGGTTGATAATCTTGAATTGTCTGTTGTGATCTGGAAGAAAAATGGTAATAAATATGACTTTATAAATGGTACAGTAATGGAGCATCTAGTTTTGGGAACTAACCTTCCGACGCTGGCTAATACAAAAATGACTATTGCACCCAATGTGATTTCGGATTTTGCCACCATGACCATTTCTACAGAAGAAGTACTCAATTCTTCAATAAGTATTTATGATATTAATGGACGAATGGTTAAGTCTGTTATCAATAATAAAGAGTTTGTACCTGCTATTCTTAACACCCAAGAATTGGATTTGTCTGATTTGAAAAAAGGAATTTATTTTGTCAGATTATTAGCAGCGCAAGGACAACTCTCTCAAAAAATCATAATAGAATAAGACCGCAGGGCCTCACCGAATCAAGGTCACATCTCCTGAAAATAGTTTAATTCGATCATCAAAGAAACGCACCTTCGCTTGATAGACATAGACACCGGTATCTAATAATTTATCTTTATAAATGCCATTCCAATAAAAATGTCGATCCACAGCTCCAGAGACATTTCCGTCATAAACTAATGAGCCCCATCTGTCAAATATTTGGAAACTGACAATGTCTTTTACATCTTTATCGGTCTGGATAAATAGAAAGTCATTGATACCATCTCCATTTGGAGAAAAAGCATTAGGGATATAGATAGCATCATTTTTAATAACGTTGATTTCAATCGAGTCTTTCAATAAGCAGCCCAAATCATCATATATCCAAACGGTATATGTGGTTTGGTTATAGGGCGTAACTTGCACTTCCATACAGCTGTCACATTCCACGCTCATATCGGGTGTCCATTGGATACTGTCTGGGGTGAAATTTGCCGTAAGAAATAAGGGTAGGGTATAGCCCAATTTGACGATAGTGTCTCCAGAAATAGAGACAAAACTATTTGGATTCAAAAGAGAAAGTGTCACGTTGACCGTTGAGTCACAGCCATATTGTGAGGTGAGTATGTCTGAATATAATCCGGAATCATAAATAGTATCCCCAAGTGGCATTACGTAGAAGTAACCAAGACACATCTCATATTCGATGTCCGTAGAGACATTTTCTTGGACTTCAAGAATTAAATGGACGGTGGAATCGCAACCAAATTGAGTAGAGAAATAGTATTCTTGATCAACAGGCTCTGTATATGCATAGCCTCCCCAAAATAGTGTGTCCCCTTCACATATACCTTGTATGTCTGTTAGGCTATAGGATACTGGTGCGGCATAGTCATATTCAAAAACATTATTGTCCTCGAATAATTCAATGACCGAATTTCCAGCTTCTGCTACCGCATAAATTTTGAAGTTGGTCCCCAAGGAGGCGGGTACCACGAGCGTAATAGTTTGGATGATGCTATCCCCAATGATAAGTTCAGAAGGTGTTTTTTGGCTACCTAGCAACACGCCATTTGGGCTGTTGGCATAGAAAGCAATGTCAATACTACCCGGCAAAGTATCGTTAGCAGGATTATTATAAACGGTATAAGTAAAGGTGATGTCTTCTTCATCGCACATACCCGTGTGACTGTTTATTTTGACCGTAGCATCGGGGAGTTCGTTGTTAAAAGTGATGGCATAAATGTTTAAGAAAATAACATCATTTCCAGCAGTCATAGAAATATCAATATCGGTATCTCCAGCAGAAACAAATGGACTGATGTCAAAGAAATCCATGTCCATGTTAAAATTTTCATCTTGACCTGTAAAGGAATTAGTGCTATTGAATAACCCCCCAAGTGGATTGATACTATTCACCAAGTTGTTATTATTGACACGCATCCCTTCATTTCCGAGATTGGATAAGTTGTCTCCTTCCCAGACGACAAAAGCTAATTTTGCACCATCGGGATTATTAATGCTTAATCCACCCAAACTAAAATCAATCGTTTTTTCTGCAAAGCCAATGAGACCATCATACAGCTTGACACTATTTAAAGTCAAGGTAGGGTCTTCATATACCACCACGACTACCCAGCCGCTGTACAAAGTTTGTGTACAATAGGCACTGCCTCTGTTGGCATCTAAATTAGATAATGTGTAGGAGCCTGTGCCGTGGGTGCGAAGTACATCCGTGATATCATACCGAGCCCCAAAATAAGGCTGATTGCCATTTTGTACCGTTACATTTGCGCCGAATTGATGTTCGGCTGTCAGCGCCATGTTGTTTAATCCATTGGGTCCTGAGAAATTGACATCCCAGTCTCCCGATCCAGAACCCGACCAGTAAAGAATAGCTTTTTTTATACCAGAAGCCGTGACAGGTAGGGTGAAGTTGGCGGTAGAGCTACTTTTATTATCCGTGCTACAATTGAACTCTAAAGCTGTAGAATTTCCCTTGATATTATTGGTGTTGCCAAACATCAGAAAATCATATCGCCCATTGAAATCTAAATACTGGGTAATCGGTTGACTATACCCCATATAAAGGACAAAGGTTAGGAAGAACGTGGTAAGTAGGTATTTATTCATCAAAAAGCTTTGGGTGCTTAACGATTTCTTTTCTGGGTTTGTTTTGGATTGGTACATTTTTTGGCCTAAAAATCGATTTTAAACCACTGTCCTACAATAGATTAAGACTCAAATGCAAGTCGAACTAAAAGATTGAGACTCAAACGCTAGTTTATGGGAAGAAGTCTATATCTTAGCGTCAAAATTTAAAAGTACAATATGTATCAAGAAACCACCATTTTTACCTTAATCAATGAAGAACTTACTCGCCAAAGAGAAGGTTTAGAGTTAATCGCTTCTGAAAATTTCACCTCCGCTGCTGTCCTGCAAGCCATGGGGTCGTGTTTGACTAATAAATACGCTGAAGGATATCCTAGTAAGCGTTATTATGGAGGCTGTGAAGTAGTCGATAAAGTGGAGCAACTTGCCATTGATCGGCTGAAAGAATTATTTGGAGCTGCTTACGCAAATGTTCAACCACATTCAGGTGCACAGGCAAATGCAGCTGTTTTTCTAGCGGTGCTACAACCTGGGGACAAAATTTTGGGATTTGATTTGTCCCACGGCGGGCACTTGTCTCATGGCTCTCCAGTCAATTTTTCTGGAAAGGTCTATAATCCGTGTTTCTATGGAGTAGAAAGAGAAACGGGTCTGATAGACATGGACAAAGTGGCGGATATCGCAAGACGAGAACAACCTAAATTAATTATTTGTGGTGCATCCGCTTATTCGCGTGATTGGGATTATGCCCGTTTTAGAGCCATAGCGGATGAAGTGGGCGCTTTACTTTTGGCGGATATTGCCCATCCAGCAGGGCTGATTGCCAAAGGATTGCTTAACGATCCCATACCGCATTGCCACATCGTAACTTCTACGACCCACAAAACCCTACGGGGCCCACGTGGTGGAATCATCATGATGGGACAAAATTTTGATAATCCTTGGGGGCTAAAGACCAAGAAAGGCAACTTGCGTAAAATGTCAGGCATCCTCAATAGCGGTGTTTTTCCAGGCATGCAAGGCGGACCGTTGGAGCATATCATTGCAGCCAAAGCTGTAGCATTTGGGGAAGCACTTCATCCCACATTCAAAGCATACGGAGAACACGTAATACAAAATGCAAGTGCCATGGCAGATGCTTTTGTCGAAAAAGGGTACGGAATTGCCTCTGGCGGAACTGATAATCACCTGATGTTAATTGACTTAAGGTCCAAAAATATCACCGGCAAAGAGGCCGAAAATGTATTAGGAGAAGCGGGTATCACCGTTAATAAAAACATGGTGCCTTTTGATGACCAATCTCCTTTTGTTACTTCTGGTATTCGCATTGGTACAGCTGCTATGACGACCCGTGGATTAGGCGTAGCGGAGTCTTTGCAAATTGTTGAATGGATAGATCAAGCGATTACCCATAAAGATCAGTCAAATATTCTGAGCGATATTCGCAAGAAAATAGCCGATATGATGAGTGAATTTCCCTTATATTGATGTAAAATTAGCAGATGACCGAATATAGCAGTTTAAATTGGACGACCAAAGACAACATTGACATTCACGGATATCATGGTACTTCCGCCAATCCAAAAGCAGTGGTAGCGCTAGTACATGGTATTGGTGAACATTCCGAAAGGTACAAGCATGTGGGAGATTACTTGACAGCAAACGGATATGCTTTTACGGCTTTCGATCATCGGGGACATGGCCTATCAACGGGAAAAAAAGGACACGCTCCTTCCTATGATGTTTTTTTAGACGATGTGGATGACTTTTTGGCGAAAATTCGTGCATTTTACCCAAATAAACCGATCTTTTTGTACGGTCATTCTATGGGCGGCAATATCGTCCTAAACTATCTTGTGAAACGAAAACCCTTTAATTTAAAGGGTATTATTACGACAGGGGCTTTTCTTAAATTGGCCTTTGAACCCTCTGCTTTTATGGTTGGCTTAGGACGATTGATGCGCAATATCATTCCTGCTTTTAGTCAAAAAAATCAATTGGTTCTAGAGCATATATCAAGGTCTCCTGAAGTCGTTGATGCTTACAAAAAAGATCCACTAATTCATAATAAAATAACGGCAACGATGGGTATCGGAATGCTCGAAACGGCACGTAGCCTATCCACCTATAAAGGTAGTATTAAAGTACCACTATTGATGATGCATGGTGGGGCGGATAGGATTACCTCTCCAAAAGGCAGCGCTTGCTTTGCCAAAAATGTCAGTGGGGATGTGACGTACAAAGAATGGAAAGACCTCTTTCATGAAATTCACAACGAACCTGAAAAGGAAGCGGTCTTTGAATTTCTATTGGATTGGATGGATGCACAGCTGGCTAGTTAAACAATTGAACAACAATTCTACCTTGGAGAGCATCTTTTTTGCTAATTTTGCCCTGCAATTTGAAGAAAGTAGCAATGAATATGGCTGACCATATTATCAGCTTTTTTCAAAGATAAACTAAAAAGAACTAAATGAACAATTTATTAAAGGGAAAACGAGGCGTTATTTTTGGCGCATTAGACAATCAATCTATTGCTTGGAAAGTAGCCGAACATTGTGTCGCTCAAGGAGCAATCATCACCTTAACGAATGCTCCTGCTGCACTTCGATTTGGGCAACTCTCTGAGCTTGGAGAGCAGTTAAATGCAGAAGTTATTCCGGCGGATGCGACTAGTGTAGAGGATATGGAAAAGCTATTTGAGAAATCCATGGAAATACTGGGCGGAAAGATTGATTTCGTCTTGCACTCTATTGGGATGTCTGTCAATATTAGAAAAGGTCGTGAATATACTGATTTGAATTATGAGTGGATGAAGAAGACCTATGATGTCTCCGCAATTTCTTTTCATAAAATGATGCAGGTACTTTACAAAATGGATGCGATGACCGAATACGGTTCTATATTGGCGCTGAGCTATATGGCTGCTCAACGGGTTTTTCCAGATTATAGCGAGATGGCTGAATCAAAATCCTTGCTAGAATCTTATGCTCGTAGCTTTGGATATCACTTTGGTACACACAAAAAAGTCAGAGTGAATACCATCTCACAATCCCCAACGGTTACGACCGCAGGAAGTGGGGTGACTGGTTTTGATTTGTTTTTTGAGTACTCAGATAAAATGTCTCCATTGGGCAATGCCTCTGCTGATGCTTGCGCACAGTATTGTGCCGTGATGTTTTCTGATTTTACCAAGATGGTCACCATGCAGAACTTGTATCATGATGGGGGATTTTCTAGTATGGGCATGAACCCCGCTGTTTTTGACATAGTGGTTAAGAAAGAAGATAGTTAATTATCTTCCGATAAAACGATTTGGAGTTTTCTAACGTTCTTTTCTTTTCTCTATTAATTTTCTATCATGATTAAAAGAATACTCACACTTATCATTTTTTTGATAAACTCTATAGGCCTTTTTGCGCAAGCAAATGAAATCCTACCTATCGGTACCTGGCATGATGAATCGCTTGTCGTGAACCCCAATCATAATTTACGATACAATGATATCTGGGGTGTAGTTAATAATAATATCGAGTATGCCATCATCGGTTCGACAGAAGGCGTGCATTTTATTGATTTGTCCAATCCTTCAAACCTGACAGAAAAAGCTTTTGTAGCAGGGGCAGCCAACGGTGCTCCAATAGTGCATCGAGACATCAAGAGTTATAAAAACTATGCTTATGTGGTCTGTGATGAAAATGTTGGGGGAGACGAAAGCACTTTACAAGTAATTGATTTCTCTTATTTGCCGGATTCCGTACATGTGGTTTATGATTCAAAAGAATTTATGAGTAGGGCGCATAATTGTTGGGTGGATGGGGTGAAGGAAAGGTTTTATACTTGTGGGGTTAGAAGCAAGTCAAGTAATACGTTTATTCCTTTTCAAATTTATGATATTACGAATCCCGAAAAACCTGACCTCTTAGTAGATGCATTAAATTTCTCGAATGGCGCTTCTATTCCTTATGCACATGATTTGTATGTACGGAATGATACGGCTTTTTTGAATTGTGGAGGGGCGGGTCTGTATGTAGTGGATTGCAAAGATCCTCAAAATTTAGTTCTTCTAGGAACATTAACAGACTACCCTCAAAAAGGATATAATCATTCTGGATGGTGGGATGAAGCAGGTGAGTATTATTATTTAGCCGACGAAACACACGGTACGGATATAAAAACGGTTAGTACTGTTGACTTAACAGATTTATCAGTGGTGAGTTTATTTGATGCAGAATCCTCAGTAACAAGTATCGTACATAATCTGATAGTGCATGATGACCTGCTTTATGTTTCTTATTATTATGATGGATTACAAGTTTATGATGTGCACAACCCTTTAGAACCCGTTAGAATAGCTTACTATGATACTTTCTCTGGAGAGGATGGGGAAGGTTACCAAGGAGCTTGGGGTGTTTATCCATTGTTACCTTCCGGCAAAATATTATTGTCAGATATGCATACTGGACTCTACGTATTTGATAAAGCAGAATTAGTAGAAAAATTCAATACCTCAACTAATTTTGATTTATTTCCTAATCCATCCAGAGCTGATTTTTCGGTCACAATCGATTTGAAAAAAGCAGGAGAAGTGCAGATGGAAATAATAGATGATACTGGAAAGTTACTTTTGCAAAAAAGGCTGGGTTTCAAAAGTAAAGGAGCTTTTACCTTTACAATTGAAGAATTGCAAAATTTTGCTGCTGGAAAATATTTAGTTAATATCCGTTTTGGAAAAGAACTATGGCAAAAATACTTGATAAAATTATAACTAAAAAATTCTTAGTATTCGGAATTATTTGGCTAATGTTGTTGGGGTATTCTAGCTCAATTTTTGCGCAAGTACCCGATCAGAAAAGAAGACCAAGAGACAGCGCCACTTCGTTTCCAAACAGCCAAGACCCTGTTAATGAGGAGGATATCCTCCAGCAGGACACGACTAAGCGGGCGGAAGTAGTGGACACTATTCCTGTTACATATTATTATCAAGGAGAAGAATCTCGGATTTATGTTTTTGCTGATACAACTTTAGATAGATATTTTCATCAACATGATCCCTCACGAAGGAAAGTATTTGAAGCCATGCACTTGGGGAATGTCGGTTCCGCTGTCCGTCCAATGCTTGTAACAGGGGCACGGCCATGGGGTTTGGATTGGGGATTTCATCCATTCGACTTATACTATCATTCGGTAGATAGCTTACCTTTTTATACATTGGGGCGCGCGTTGACCGATACTTATTTTAGTTTTAAGGGGCAAGCCAATTCGGTCTTTCGAGCCAAATTCTCTAAACAATTTCAAGACGGTTTCCAGTTTTCACTACAATATACTAAGATTAATCAATTTGGACAGTTCTTGTCTCAAACCGCCAAAGTCTCTTCTCTGGCAACAGGTCTTCAATATCGTCACCCCAAACAGCGCTATACGGCTTATTTAACGCTGGGTGCGCATACCGCTCAAAATAAAGATAATGGAGGACTGACGACAGACTCCCTCTTTTTTAGAACAGGATTTGAATTACCCGAAACCCAACCCATACGCCTTAATACAGCGCAGACCCTCCAATCTCGTAAGAAGTACCAACTGTATCACTTTTATAAATTAGGAAACTTTGAAAAAGGTAATTATTTGGCTCTTCGGCATAAGCTTTGGTTAAGTAAAAATAGCTATAAGTTTTTTGATAATAATAAAATACTAGACACCCTTTATTACGGTGCTTTTTTGACCGATGGGCGTGGGGTACGACAAGCTTTTTCTGGAGATGCTTTTGGGAATGAATTTTCTATCTCGTTCAGAGGGCACCGGTCAGATTCAAAAGAGTTTGAATGGTTGCCAACCATGGGGATTTCAGTTGTAAATTATAGAACGAATCAATCTGTCTTTTCAGACCAAACAACCCACATTTCCTTGCTTGGAAATTGGAATATTACACTAGCCAAAATATTCGATCTAAAAGCAAAGGCTCGCTTTGGCCTGGTCGGGTATAGTGGTGATTATTTGCTTTCGGGTCAGTTAGGAATCAATACGAATAAGGCGGGTAAATGGACGCTTAATGCTGACTTTCAATCTGTCACGCCTAGTCTGCTTGCGCAAAAAAATTATAGTACACAAGTGTTAGTTTGGGAAAATAACTTTAAAAAAGAGTTTATTAATCGCATCGGAGGGACTTATTCATTACCGTCTTTACATTTGATTTTGGGCGCAAATGTAAGGTTGTTGACCAACCATATTTACTATGGAACTGGCGGGCAGGTATATCAAGATTTGAAGACCATACCCGTCACGCAATTGTTTGTGCGAAACGAATTTAAAGTCCGGGGATTTCATTTAAGTAATGATCTCTTATACCAAAAAATAGTTTCGGAGAATATTAGAAGACCTGATTTTTATGTACGACAACAATTGTATTGGAAAGGTAATCTTTTTGATAAAGCACTAATGATGAAAGCCGGTGTAGCACATCGTTTCTTTAGTGCTTGGCAACCTGAATCCTATCAGCCCGCTATTGGGCAGTTTGTTCTGCAAGATAGTTTGACAAGTCCTAGTATGTCAGGTTTTGATGTCTTTGCCACTTTTCGAGTCAAAAGTTTTAGGTTTTTAGCTAAGATGGAAAATATACAATACTATTGGGATAAGCGGGTGTTTTATCAGACTGCTTTTTATCCGCAATTCAAACCTAGTTTTCGAATGGGTATTGCTTGGTTATTTCGAGATTGAGACTGGTACCAGGCACCTACGATTTATTATTGCGCACTGTATTGCTCCAGTGGGGCGACCTGTCTAGGCGATTCCACCCTAAAAAAGCCCCAAGTAAAACTTGAGGCTTTTTTATTAATATATGTAATTCTCCGAGGCTTCCAATCTATAAGCTGGAAAAATGGAATGAACAAAGGAAAAATAAAGAATAAGACAAGATTCTGTTTGGGGAGAAGATGATGAATTGAACAAAAAGAAATAAGGTGAATCTAACGACAGACGGCAGGTTTAAACTATCCTACGCAATGGATTTACGAAAGAATAAACTTCAGGAGTTAGATAACCCTGATGTAAAAATGAAGAAAATGAAATATATAATTTTAAAATTGTTT
>CAYRVZ010000035.1:0-16526 GCA_964427815.1 uncultured Saprospiraceae bacterium
TTTACCCTTTCTTTTTGCATTTATCGTGCTGTTTACGTACAATGCACAGGCTCAATTGCCTGATTATGGCGTAAACCAATCAGGCATCGTACTTCAATCTTATCAACCCACTGCAAACTATAGTGGAAACCATATTTATAGTATGGGAAATTGGAAACTAGACTCTATTCTGGATGCAGGCACTCCCGTTATTTTAGATCTATTTGCGGTCTGGTGTGGACCCTGCTGGACTTATCATAAAGGTGGAGAATTAGAAAAACTCTATGACTCCAAAGGCTGGGGCGGAACTGGAGAAGTGGCTATATTTGGGGTTGAAGCAGATGGATCCACCGCTGCTAATACGCTTGAAGATGGTGGCAACTCAAAGGGAGACTGGATTAATGATGTCAAATACCCCATGGTTAATGACGATGATATCGCTGCTAAATTTAATCTTGCTTATTATCCAACGATTGTAATGGTATGTCCAGACAGAACGGTTACAGAAGTTGGTCAAATCAATGAATCGGATTTTATTACGGCTTTATCAAATTGTGCAGGGCCAGTAACTAATTCAAATGATGTAAGAGTACTACCGATTGAATCAACAAATTCAACATTATGTCAGCAAGAGGCCATCACTGTAGAAATGAAGGCACCTGTACAAAACTATAGTAATGTTGCCATTAGTGCAGATTATGACGTGGAACTATCAAAAGCCGGCTCTGTTATAGGGACTAAAACGATTACTGTTGAGTTGGATCCTTATGAAGTCGAAGAGGTTAATTTTGGTACGGTTACAGTGCCTGTCGGAACAAACGACTATACGGCTAAGATTACGACCACGAATGACGATGTGACAAATGATACCCAGCCTTTTACAATTTCGGTCGAAGCGCCTAAGCTAACCATTGCGGATAAAAAGTTGAAAATCGAATTTAATTTTGATGCTTATCCTGACGAAGTAGGTTTTGCCTTAAGAAAAGGGGTGCCAGCAGAAGAAGGAGTTGTTGCTGAATGGAATGCCGCTGATGCTTCTAACAGCATCGGCTTTGCAGCAATAAATTCACTTTCTGCCTCAAACTCTAGTCAAGAGTTTGACATTGATGAAAACGGTTGCTATTTCTTCGTTGTGGTAGATGCTTATGGGGATGGTATTACTTACAATAACCCAAGTGGAGAAGCTAGATTGGTTTCAGGGAACACGGTGAAAATTCCAGGTGATTGGGGTGTGGGTACTGTCGTTAGAGTTGAATTTGACGGTATTGTAGGTACTAAAGAGTACACGAATATGTCTGCATACACCATTAATCCTAATCCTGTTACTGATATTGCTAATGTATCAATTTCATTGAAGGAGGCAACAGACGTACAGGTGGATGTTGTTAATTTACTAGGTCAGACGGTTAAGACATTGAATTTAGGAAATGTAAGTGGAACTCGGAACTTCCAAATCAGTACTAGTCATTTGACTGAAGGTATTTATTTGGTGAATATCATTGCAGAGGGTTATACAACTTCGCAAAAGATTTCGGTCGTGAAGTAATGTTTTAGTTTTTTTTGTAAAGAAGCCACTAGTGTACTAACATTAGTGGCTTTTTTATGTAAAAAACAATTACCTTTATTTCGCGTTACAAAATAAAAATCCATGCGAATTATATTGACTTTTTGGGTGTTTTTTCTTCTGGCTAGTGTCGCTTCTGCCCAAATGGTCGTGGGGTCTGATACGCTCTATGGCAATGAATGGATTCAATATGACCAAAATTATTATAAAATACCCGTAGCAGAGGATGGATTGGTTCGGTTTTCGGGAAGTGATTTAGTGGCGGTAGGCATCCCAATCAATGCAATTAACGCCAATCAATTTCAAGTTTTTCACTTAGGCAAAGAAGTACCGATTTATGTAAGTACCACAGGGACGCTATCTAATAGTGACTATATAACTTTTGCAGGGCAAAAAAATAGAACAGCGTTAGATGAATTTTTATTTCCAGAATCTGGTATCCGACTTCATCCCAATTATAGTCTTTTTACCGACACTTCCGCTTATTTTTTGACTTGGAGCCCAAATGTTCAAGGATTGCGCTACAATGTTATAGGTAATGACATAACCAATCATCCGGCTGCGACGCCTTACTTTTTGCGTAAGCTAGAGAAAAACTTCCAAAATTATTGGGCAAAAAAAGAATATGGAAGCGGTACAAAATTTTCACATTTTGATGTAGCAGAAGGGTTTTCGACTTCTCTAAAAACAAATCAAACGCATACCTTCAACCCGAGCAGCCCAGACTTAAGTGGGCCCAATGCGATACTAGAAGTGTATTATGCCAGTAGAGGAGATGACCATCACCAAGAAATTAGAATTAATAATAGCCTTGTGAAAACAGACGAATACTCTGGGTGGAAAGTTCGTCATTTGAGCTTTGAGGTAGCGGCTGCGGCTTTGTCGAGTTCGGTTAGCTTTAAAATGAAAGGGTTGGCGAATGCGCAAAATAAGCTAGATCGTTCTCGGATAGGGCTTTTACAATTGACTTATCCGCAGCAATTTGATTTTGAAGGACAAGGCCAATTTGTTTTTGAACTAGAATCTAAGGCACATTATTTAGAAATTATGAATGTCGATTTGGCGCAAGGCACGCCTATCTTATATGATGTGGCTAATCAACAGCGATTGGAAGGGATCATTGAAAACGATCTAGTTGTTTTTATGCTTCCGCAAACGAATAACCCAAAGAAGTTGGTTTTAAGCGCTGGAGATAATAGTATTATTGAGGCTAGCCTAACTCCGATTACTTTTATTGATTACGCTTCCGCAAATAGTGATTATTTGATGATTACGAATGCAAGATTGTTGGATGATGGCAATGGGCATAATTATGTACAGGACTATGCTGATTATCGGGCTTCGATAGCCGGAGGAAGTTACAATCCTTTGATTGTTGATGTCCAGCAAGTCTACGATCAATTTGGATATGGGGTACAACGCAACCCAATAGGTATTCGAAATATGGTCCAATGGGCAGTCAGAAAATGGGCAGATTCGCGTTTTGTGTATTTGATTGGAAAGGGACGTACTTATAATAAGATAAGAAGAGCTGAGGATTTGTTAGCGGCACAAGCAACCATGTTGGTGCCGACTTTTGGTAGCCCTGGTGGAGATAATCAATTCGCCACGGCTATTTTTGATTTTAGTCCAAGAATAGCAATGGGGCGGTTAGCTGTGACCACCCCAGAGGAGGTTTTACTTTATTTTAATAAAATAAAATCTTTAGAGCAAAATCAAAAGTCGCTCGGTCAAATGATTGAAAATCAATCTTGGAAAAAGAAAGTCATTCACCTTGGCGGAGGAAACACTGCCTACGAAAAAAATACAATTAAGAGTCATTTGAATGCGATGGGGCAAATCATTGGAAAATCTGATTTGGCCTCTAAGAACATATCTTTTTTTAAAGACCTAAATGACCCGATTCAAAAATCTGTACCAGAACAAATATTTAGTGCAATTAATGATGGGGTAGCATTATTGACTATTTTTGGGCACTCCTCTCCAGGTTCTTTTGATTTTAATATTGACAATCCAGAATACTATGATAATGCAGGTAGATTCCCTGTCCTAACTTCTTTAGGATGTTATTCTGGAGATATTTTTACCTCACAGAAAGGAATCTCAGAACGCTTTTGTTTGTATGATAACAAAGGGGCTATTGGTTTTGTGGCAGCTACTAGTTTGGGGTATATATCGACCTTGAGTACTTTTGGAAAGTTGTATTATGAAAAACTAGGAAAACAGACCACCATCGGGGAAGGGCTTCAGCAGGTCTTTGAACAATATAAAACATTAGGGTTGACTAGTGATATGCATCGATTGACAGAACAAATGCTTCTTAATGGAGATCCTGCTATCCAAATTGGAGTATCTAAAGGGGTGGACTATGTAATTGATTACGAAAGCGTAAATTTTGGGGAAGCCACTATTTCTACACGAAAAGATAGTATCTCTGCTACTCTATCTATTTTTAATATTGGAAAAAATTATACGGATTCAGTTTCCCTGAAATTTAAACACCTCCTGCCTAATGGGCAAGTTTTTGTGGAAGAAAATAGGACTATTTTTCCGAAAGGATACGAAACACCAGTCACTTTAAAATGGCTCAATCCAGGTACTTCTGGATTAGGACAAAACACCCTGCGGGTAGAAGTCGATTACCTACAAAATATTGATGAACTGCCGCAGCCAGAAGCAGAATTAAATAATAATCTGGTAAGTCAAACGGGTGTCGTTGGGATTCCATTTTTTATCTCAGATAACTCTACGACGCCCATTGAGCCAAGACCATTTGCTATTAAGAATAAATCCAATATCACCCTAATAGCTTCAACCTCTAATGCTTTTGCCAAAGAAACGAAGTATCTAATTCAGTTGGACACGACCGAATTATTTAATTCGAACCTACTCGAAGAAACAGCTATTACCCAGATAGGAGGTTTAATTAAGTGGAAGCCTAATACAATTTGGTTAGACACAACGGTTTATTACTGGCGGATTAGTCCAGATAGCATTAGTTCCGACTTGGGCTACTTATGGTCGGGAAGCTCATTTATTACGACTACAGATACAATTGAAGGTTGGAATCAGTCTCATTTTTATCAGTTTAAAAAGGATAAGTTCAAGGACTTAGTTATTGAACGCGATAAGGATTTAGCGTTTTCGGAGAATGGTTTTTTCCTTTCGCTGAAAAATAAAGTAAAAAATATTAATGGTTCTTCTCAGTTTATATATAATCTTGAGAATGTTGCTGCTTCTGTTAAGCCTTGGAATTTTTTAAATTCAGGGATGGCTGTTTTTGTCGGAGATAAATATACGGGGAGCGGCTGGAAGAATGTGCCAGGTGGTTTGTATGGATCTGTTAATCCTGGTACCACTAGGGTTTTTGCTTTTCCTACGAATACGGAATCTGAACGGGAAAAGCTAATGTCTTTTTTGAAGGATGTAATCCCTGACGGTAGTTACGTTTGGGTGTTTTCTGTTTTGAAAGATTCAACTCAGAATTATATGCCTGAAGAATGGGGACTGGATTCAATTAATCTAGGTTATAATATTTTTTCAATATTAGAAGGAGAAGGGGCGACGAAGATTCGCGGATTAGAATTGTTGGGGGCTGTTCCTTACACCATTATGTATCAGAAAGGACAGGGAGTATGGAAAGAGGATATAGGTGAATCAAAGAATAGTATTTTATTTACAGAAGTTTTTATTCCAGTCAAAAATATGAAAGGTAGCATTGAAACAAATTTGATTGGTCCTGCCAGTCAATGGTTATCCTTGGAGTGGGATAAACATGTAGAATTGAATGATATGGATACTTTAAGCCTTTACGGTGTCAGTTATTCCAAATTAGATACGACACTGTTATACGAAAATATAGAGGATTATTCTATTCCTTTACTTAGTATCGATGCGCAGGAATATCCTTTCTTGATATTAAAATATCGGGTAAGGGATGACGAATTTCGTAGCGCACCTGATTTAGATTTTTGGAAAGTACATTATAGCCCATTACCTGAAATGGCTGTTAATCCGAGTGCATTCTATGAGTTTTATGCAGATACTATTAATTATGGAGATGAGTTGACTGTAAAAGTGGCAATAGAGAATATTAGTTCTTTACCGATGGATAGTATCTTGATTGCATTAAAAATAAGTAATGAACTCAATCAAACTTATTCTATTAGTAAACGCTGGGCGCCATTGACAGCCTTTGATGTTGATACGATACAATATTCTATTCCGACCAAGGATTTATATTTAGGGCGTTTGTCTTTGAGTTTGGAAGCTAATCCAAATACGGATCAACCTGAAATATTTCATGGAAATAATTTTGGGTTAATTAGCTTTTATGTGAAGAGTGATACAGAAAAACCTGTACTTGATGTCTTTTTTGATGGTGTTAGGATTCTTGAAGGAGATATTGTCTCGGCTAAACCTAAAATCGAAATTGTACTTGATGATGAAAATAATTTTTTGAATCTAATTGATACTGCTCTATTTCGTATAAGCTTAGTATTGCCTAATCAAAGTATTCAGCGGGTGTATTTTACAGATCCGAACTTGACCTTTGAACCTGCCCAAACGCAAAAAAATACGGCTAAAGTTACTTACGAACCCATATTGTCAAATGATGGGCTGTATAAATTATTGGTGGAAGCAAAAGATGCATCTGGAAATTCAGCAGGGAATGTTGTTTTTGAAATAGGTTTTAATATTATTCAAAAAAGAATGATTTCTAATGTATTACCATATCCTAATCCATTTTCTACAGCAACCCGCTTTGCTTATACATTGACTGGAGATGCTGCTCCTGAGGTGTTTACAATTCAAATTCTTGCTGTTGATGGAAAAATCGTTAGAGAGATTACACAAGATGAAATAGGCCCGTTACGTGTAGGAAAACACCTGTCAGATTATCAGTGGGATGGTCGAGATGAATATGGTGATTTGTTGGCAAATGGAGTTTATCTTTACCGACTAATTGTTAAAGACGGAGAAAGTGAAAAGTTGGAGGTTTACCGAACTTCTGCCGATTCATTTTTTGATAAGTCTTTCGGAAAAATCGTTATTCTACGTTAAATGAGTCAGGATATTCTTTTTAATAAGCCTTTTATTAGTGGGCAGGAACAAGAATTTGTTTTAGAGGCAATCTCTAAGGGAGATTTGACGGGTGATGGACATTACAGTCTGTTAGTAACCAAAGCGTTAAGAAAACTCACAGGTACTAAGTCTATCTTGCTCACACCAAGTGCTACACATGGTTTGGAAATGGCTGCCTTGGCTATTAATATCAAAAAGGGGGACGAAGTGATTATGTCCTCTTTTACTTTTGTTTCTTGTGGAAACGCTTTTGTTTTGCGAGGGGCAAAAATTGTATTTGTCGATATTCGACCAGATACAATGAATATTGATGAGTCCTTAATTGAATCAGCGATCACAGAAAAAACCAAAGCGATTCTTGTCATGCACTACGGAGGTGTAGCATGTGATATGGATACAATCATGGAGATTGCCTTACGTCGAAATTTAATTGTGATAGAAGATGCAGCACATTGTATTGATGCTTATTATAAGGATAAACATTTAGGCTCAATTGGGCACTTTGGCGTATTTAGTTTTCATTCTACTAAAAATATCCATTGCGGTGAAGGCGGTGCCCTTTTGATAAACGATAGTAGTTTTGTCGAAAGACTTGAGATTATTCGTGAAAAAGGAACCAACCGCCAACAATTATTGGATGGTAAGGTTGACAAGTATACATGGGTTGATATCGGGTCTAGTTATTTAATGAGTGAATTAAATGCGGCCTATTTGTATGGACAATTATTATCCTTAGAACGGCTTACGCAAAATAGGCTGCAAATTTGGAATGAATACCTGCTTCAGTTGAATCCTATTGAGGAGATTGAATTGCCTTTTATTCCTAGCCAGACGAGGCATAATGGACATGTCTTCTACCTGAAATTATCTTCTAAAGAAGTTCGAGATTCCTTAATTCAATTTTTGAAGGGTAAAGGAATTAAATCTGTATTTCATTATGTCCCATTACATACTTCTCCTTTTGGAAAAGAAATAGGGTGTTTTCATGCCGTTGATAATTATACAAGTATAGAAAGTGAACGCTTGCTTCGTTTGCCATTATATTTTGGGTTTGATAAAACCTTGATTGTAAGTGAATACATCTTTGCATTTTTTAATAAAAAAAGGCAAAGATGATACAGCGTATTCGGATGGATTTTCAGGTTGTTTTCTGGTACATTTATTTTTCTTTTGGAAGATGGCTTTTCGGAATGCGTTTTGTGTCAAGAAAAATTTCAAGTTGCCCTGATTTTTTTCTCGCAAGATTATTAATACTATATGGTGCTAAAATAGGAAAGCACTCCAATTTTAAAGATGGGTTAAGGGTTGATAATGTAATAGGAGATAAAGATTCTACGGGTGATTTTTCAAAATTAAGCGTTGGCGATAATTGTTATATCGGAATGGGTGTACTATTGGATTTGCCAGGTTATATCAGAATTCAGAACGAATGCATATTAAGTGCTGGAGTTAAAATTTTGACGCATCAAGATTGCGGGAATCGTCTGATGGCCAGGTTTTATCCGCGCAAGCTTGCAGATGTGTGGATAGGAGAAGGCACATGGATAGGCACTAATGCGGTGGTTTTGGCTGGTGTTGAACTAGGAAGGTGTTGTGTCGTAGGGGCGGGAGCAGTTGTAACCCAGAGCTTTCCTGATTATAGTGTAATAGGTGGCGTGCCCGCAAGATTGATTAAAACGCTTAGTCGCGACGCGCCATGAGTTTTCGACAAACGGCGATTGACGGAGTAAAATGGACAGGAGTAGCTGCCGTATTTACTTCTGCAGTTAAACTGGTTCAATTTGCAATCTTGGCACATTATTTAAGTAAGTCAGATTTTGGGTTGATGGCTATTGTGGGAACAGTAATTGGATTTAGTGCTTTGTTTATTGATTTTGGAATTAATGCAGCTATCATTCACAAACAGGACATTTCGAAGAATCAATTGTCCAGCTTGTATTGGTTGAACATATTCGTCAGTCTTTTTATTTTTGCCCTATTATATGGGCTAGCCCCTGTAGTTGCTGCTTTTTATAGCGAGCAAGAATTGATTCCTATCGTTCGGATTTTAGCAGCGACCTTTATTATAACTGGATTGGGTAATCAGTATGCTGTTTTATTGCAGAAAGAATTAAAATTTAAGGCGCTTGCTTTTATTAATATTTCCGCTGTCATTATTGGTTTTTTAGTAGCCTTGTACCTTGCAATTAAGGGTTATGGTGTATATAGTTTGGTTTATGCCACTCTTGTAACTTATGGGATTAATGCAGGCTTGAATGTGCTTATAGGAAGGAGGATTCATCAACCGGATTTTTTGTTTTCTTATGAGGATATCCAATCAATGCTGTCTTTTGGGTTTTTTCAAATGGGAGAAAGGTCAGTGAATTATTTAAATAGCCAGTTCGATATTTTACTTATTGGGAAATTGTTTGGGACGGAGGTATTGGGGGTTTATAGTATTGCAAAAAACATTTCTACTAAACCTTATCAAGTTATTAATCCCATCGTTACAAAAGTCACTTTCCCAATTATGTCAAAGATACAAAAAGAGACCTATCGGTTGCGTCAGTTGTTTTTGAATGTGATTAACTACTTGTGTTCGATTAATTTCCCCATTTATATTTTGGTGATATTTTTAGCGGAAGATATTGTTGTGAATTTATTTGGGGAGAAGTGGATGGATGCGGTACTGATATTGCAAATTCTGGCATTCTATCGAATGTTTACTTCTTTTGGTAATTCTGTCGGTTCTTTGCAATTAGCTAAAGGGAGAGCCGATTTAGGTTTTTATTGGAATGTAGCTTTGTTTATTTTTATACCTTTAGTGATATATGGAGGTAGTCATTGGGGGGTGATTGGGGTGGCTAGTAGTCTTCTGTTATTACAAATTGTCTTGTTCTATCCTGCCTGGTACTTTTTGGTAAAAGAACTTTCTGGGGTTAAGTTCTCTGAATATATTCAGACGATAGGAAAGCCTTTTTTTATAGCGCTTACAGGTGGAGTGTTGGGCTTTTTTATTGTTAAATTAATGGGAATAGATTTTTATCTATGGAAATTTATTGTACAGGCAGCGGCAATGGGGGGAGTTGTATATGTGTTGAACAAAAAGTTTAACCGTAATTTTTATGATATCTTATATTCGTTTATGAGCCATGAATAAACTGATTGTTTTATTTTTTCTTTTTGAGTTTAGGAGCTGTGGAATCCAGCGTGTCAAAAAGAATGACTAATTTTGCTCCGCAGGTTCAATAAATTTTTAGCATGGAAGTATCTATCATCATACCAGTCCTTAATCAGAAGGCGCAGCTTAAAAGAGTAGTAGAGGCATTGAATTTGCAATCATTCAATGGGGAAGTAGAGATTATTGTGGTGGACAATGGGTCGGATGATGGGACGTATGAGACTGCCCAAAAGCTCAATACTATCGCTATTCTAGAGAAAACCTACCAGACTCCTTATGTTTGTCGTAATACTGGAATGAGAAGGGCTTCGGGTGATTTTATTTTTTTATTAGATGCGAATTGTATTCCTTTTCCAAACTTCATTAGTAGCATGCTCTCTTGTCTCGGCACTGAGCAGAAAATCGTAAAAGGAATACTACATCCAGAACAATTTGATTGCGCTTCAAGCTATGAGCGTTTTGATTTTATTAATTCTGAACCAAGAGTTTATGATCCCAAAATTCCACAGGCACTGCCTGGAAATGCCCTAGCCTTTCCAAAATTCATCCTTGACCTAAATGGTTTTTTTATTTCGCATATTAGATCTTTAGCGGATATTGAATGGACAAATAGAGCCTATAAAACTGGTATTAAACTGGCTTTATGTCCCAAAGCGATGGTGTCTTATAAATTCAAAAGCTATAGACCTTTGATGAAAAAAGGACGAAGAACAGGTAGTGGAGTAAAAGAAAGGTGGTTTCGTGAGCACAAAAAAAAGGGTTGGAAATGGCCTTTTTTTGTGGCGAAGCATTTTTTTCCTCCATCTCCATCTTTTGCGATTTTTTTGAAAAGAAGGAATAAAATGGATGGAACTAAGCTTTCAATTGTTCAAATATTACTTATCGCTTGGCTTTATAAATGTCAAATTGGTATTGGTTTAATTTTTGCAAAGATAGCTAAAGTAGAATCATGAAAGTTGTAATCATCCCAGGCTGGTACCCAACCATTCATCACCCGCAAAGTGGAAATTTCATAGAAGATCAAGTACGCGAATTAAAGAAAAAGGGAGTGGACGTTTCTGTATTGTTCGTTGACTTTGATTATCGTTATTATGCACAGATTTTCGCGAAACAAACCTATTCATTAGAAAAAGATATTCCGACCTTTAGGAGAGTTGGTTTTGGTTTACCCAAAAAAAACAAACTCATTCTGGATAATTGGGCAAAAAAATATGTGTTGTTGTTTGATAGCTACGTATTAAAATTTGGAACACCTGATTTAATCCACGCACATACTTTTTGGGGCGGATATTCAGCTATGTTACTGTCCAGAAAGTATAAAATTCCCTTTGTTGTCACAGAGCATTTTTCAGGAATTTTAAATAATAAAATTCCCGTATGGCAAGTGCCATTGTATAAAGCTGTTTATCAATCCGCCAAACTTGTGATTGCTGTAAGTGAAGCACTCGCTACTATTTTGAAAGATAAATTTGGCGTCTCTAAATGTACGGTTTTACCCAATTTTATAAATGTAGAACGATTTCAGTACTACGATTCAAAAAAGAGCAATAGCCGTTTTATAAGCGTAGGTGACCTCATTGAGTGTAAAAGATTTGATATACAGATAAAAGCCATCAGTGAATTAATTAAACAAGGCTATCTGGATGTTAAATTATCAATTGTCGGTGATGGGAGTTTGCGTAATAAATTAGAAAAACTGACGTCGGCATTGGGCTTGAATAAAAATATAACCTTTACAGGACCACTGACCAGTAAAGCCGTCTCTCAGGCCATGCAGGCAGCAGATTTTCTTTTATTGTCGAGTGATTTTGAAACTTTCGGTATCGTATTAATTGAAGCGTTGGCATGCGGGCTGCCTGTAATATCCACAAAATGTCAAGGACCCATTGATATTGTTAAGGAGGAGGTAGGCATTTTGGTTGAAAAGAATAACATCCTAGATATGGTTAATGCTATGAAGAAATTATTGGATACACCTAGTCTGTTTGATAGGTCAAAAATTCGGCAGTATGCAGTAAGCAAATACAGTTCAACGGTAATTGTAAAGCAACTGGAGCAGTTGTATCAAGAAGCTATTGATTCTTGATTGCTGCGTAAAGTAGTTGAAGACTTGATGTGTTTTTTTTGATGTCAAAATGGCTACTTATATGTTTTCTAGCCGCTTTCGCAAAAGCATCATATTTCCTTTGATCCATTCCATAAAATCGAACAATACTTTTGGATAAAGCGGCCACATCTTTTTCTGCACTAAGCAAACCCGTTTGACCATCCAATACCTCCATCGGAATATCACAATGTGTCGTACTGATGATGGGCATACCAGTAGCTTGTGCGTCTAGTATCGCAATAGGCGCACCCCCTTCACAGTCAAAATCATCCGCATAGCAACTCGGTTGGATGAATACCTGAAAATCCGCCAAGTAGCTATGTAGGAATGCATAGTCTATACTTGATACTAATGTGATTTTTGGTTGGAGATGATGCTTTGTAATATAGGTTTGAATGGCTTGACGGTTGCCTCCTTCTCGCTCACCGCCCACCAATGTTAAATGCATATTGGGACACAGATCAAGTGCTTGATGAAAAGCTTGAACCGTATAAATTTGTCCTTTCTTTTGTGTAAACGAAGCCAGTTGAATGAGTTTAAGTTCATTGGCTTTTTTTACTCGGTGGACAAATTTTATTTTAGATGTTTGTACACCAAGTTTTACAATTTTGATTTTTTCTTGTGGGCAACCATAAGATGCTAATATCTTGGCGCCATGTGGGCCTTCGCAGAGAATGGCACTAGCTTTCGCAAAAAGGATTTTAAATCTATCTTGATATTCAGGATGTAGATGAGGTAGCTTTTCGTAATCCCAACCATAAAAAGAAATAACCATTGGAACATTTAGATCCATAGCAATTCTATGATAAAACCATGCTACATTGGCAAAGTGAATATGTATCACTTCTACTTTATTGTCTAGCCCAAACTGCCTTACACCCCGAAGCAATAATCTGGGGTATTTAAAAATTCGATAATAGATTTTTTGCGCAAGCTGAAAAGGATTCTTCTTGTTAAGTTGGATATATTTCTTTTCAATCGCACTAAAAGAATGTCGATAAAAATGGAATCGAGCTTCTTGAAATTGCTCATTATAATGATTAGCCGCTATAAATGTTTTTACATGAGGCGTATGGCTAATGAGGTTGTAAGCCCAATTCTCAGTATTAGGTAAATAAGTGCCAAATAAATGTAAAACTTTAATATTCAATTGAAAGGATTGTAAGAAAAATCATTGGTGAAGGGTATAACGGTTTCTGGGGCACAACGTTCACTTGTTTTAGGCTATAGTTGATAATTATATTGAGTCCAATTTTGAAACTAGTAGTTCGTCTCAACACAAATATCACTAATTCAAGTCATCACCTGATACACCAACAAAGCTGAAAAATAAGCTAGGGCCGTCATAAATACAAATTGTAAAATAGGCCATTTCCAGCTATTGGTTTCACGCTTGACCACTGCCAGCGTACTCATACATTGCATCGCAAACACATAAAAGACCAAAAGCGAAAAGGACGTAGCAGTAGTAAAAACTAGATTGCCTTCGGCATTTCGATAGTTAGCAATTTTGTGTCGCAGTGTCGTCTCGTCAGCATCTTCGCCTAAGCTATAGATGGTGGACATGGTGCCCACAAAAACCTCTCTTGCAGCAAAGGAAGTCAATAAAGCGATACCAATTTTCCAGTCGTAGCCTAGCGGTTTGATAGCCGGTTCGATAAATTTACCGACCCTCCCTGCATAGGAAGATTCCAAACGATACGAGGCGATTAAATTGGCGGTTTCGGGAGCAGCCAATTTTTTATCTACTGCCATTTCTTGAGCAGATTCTTCGGCTACTGCCATACTATTGCTTGGGCCATAACTAGACATGGCCCAGATGATGACTGAAATAACCATGATTATTTTTCCGGCACCGATGACAAAGGCACCCGTTTTTTCCCAGATGTTTAATAAAATATTACGCCATACGGGCAAACGATAAGAGGGCATTTCCATCGCTAAAAAACTACGCTGATCGGTTTTGATGAAGTATTTTAATATAAAACTACTGCCCAATGCGGCAACTATTCCTAAGAGATACAAACCCGTAAAAGCCCAGCCTTGAAGATTGAAGCCCAAAAAAGATTTGTCGGGAACGGCTATCCCAACCAATAAAACATACACCGGTAGTCGTGCCGAACAACTGATAAAAGGTGCCGTCAATATCGTAATCAATCTTTCATTCCAATTGCTAATCGTACGGGTTGTCATGATAGCAGGAATGGCGCAAGCGCCACTGGATATCAAGGCAACGATACTCCGACCACTTAACCCAAAACGTTGCATAATTCGGTCAAATAAATATACAGCCCGAGCCATATAACCCACTTCTTCTAATATACCAATCAAGAAAAATAAGATGGCAATCTGCGGGATGAAAATAATAATACCCCCGAGTCCTGCAATGATCCCATCCGTCAATAAACTTTGTATCCAGCCATCTGGAACAATAGATTTAACGTACGTATTCAAGCTCGCAAACCACCCATCAATTAAATCCATCGGATAGCCTGACCAAGTGTAAATAGCCTGAAAAACAAAGAAAATAATAGCAAAAAAAATAATCGGGCCTACCCGCTTATGTGTCAAGATGGCATCTATCTTATCGGAGAAAAGAATATCCGCGCCTTGCCTTTTTTGAACACTTTTTTTAATGGTGGGCAGGAGGAAGTCGTACCGCATCATTGTTTCGTCTATCTGTTCTTTCAAGCTATCGTAGCCTGTTGCAGCTTGCGCAATGGCAGATTTTTCTTCCTCACTTAGTGTTGGCAGCCATTTGTAATGATGGAGTAGGAGGTTGAGTTGGTAGTCATTCGCTAAGGGGAATAAGCTTTTAAGTTGACCAATTACTTTTTTTGTTTCTCTTGGAATTGAATAGCTTGACGGATTGCTCGTGCGAGGAGAAATTAGCATTTGGGAAAGCTGCTCTTTTAATTCATCTATACCCGTCTTATCTCGTGCACTTATTTTGATAACGGGTATATTTAATTTTTTTTGCAGTACGGCTACGTCCACATCTATGCCGTGCCGCTGCGCTTGGTCATACATGTTTAGAACTAAGATGACTTTTGCATCCGTATCCAAAATTTGTTGGAGCAGGAGTAAGTGCTTTTCGATGTGCATCATATCTGCGACATACAGCACATTTTTATGGGTTGGCTCTAAGGGACTATTTAGGGATATCTTTTTCGTTTCCCGCTTGGGGAAGGTGACAAAGTTTTGAACGACAACCCGCTCGTCTAATGATGTTGGATAAAAGCTGTAAGCACCAGGCAAGTCGATCAGTTTGATACTTTGACCAGTAGGGAATTTTAATTGACCCATCTTTCTTTCCACTGTTACTCCTGGAAAATTACCCGTTTTTTGATGGAGACCTGTCAGAACATTGAAGACCGTGGTTTTGCCAGAATTAGGGTTTCCAGCTAGATATACAATCGCCTCACTCATTCAGTTGCTTTAGTATGATTGCCTGAAGTTCATTTTTTCGTAAGGCAATAGAGACGCCATCAACTTTGAGAAAATAGACAAACCCTCCAGGGGCTTTGCGGATTATTTGGAGTTGGCTGCCAGGCAAGACGCCGATAGAGAGCAACTTGGAGGCTATATGTTGATCAGTAAAGCCCAAGACGGTGCGTAAAGCTTGCTTTTCTCTCCCCAACAATGTCAAAATCCACTGAAACATATTCCTTATTTAGACAAATTCAAAATTACGACATTTTAAACTCTTATAGGGAATTTTATTGGACATTTTTTTTCACTACCTTTGTCGTTCAAGAACCCGACACTATGTATAAGTACCTTATCCCCTTTGTTTTATTGCTCTTTTTGCAGAGTTGTCAAGAAGATGATTTGTATCACCTTAGTCACCCTTTCGGGGAAAATGGCTGGACGTATGCAGATTCCTTGCGTTTTGATTTTGAGATTCAAGATACCTCGAAGCGCTATGATATCTTTTTGACGGTACACCATACACCCGATTATGACTTTGAAAATCTGTACGTCAAGTTTTCGACTATTTTTCCGAAAGGGCAAAAAGCACTCGACGGAAAAAAAAGAGTGGACCAAATTACCTCTCTTAAACTAGCTGAAATAGATGGCAGCTGGTTGGGCAAGTGTTCCGCCAAAGCATGTACTTACCAAATTCCCATTCAGATAAAGGCGTGGTTTCCTGATGCAGGCCCGTACAGCCTATTGGTGGAGCAATATATGCGGACTGATTCTTTAAAATCCATTAAAGGTATAGATTTTGCGCTGCGTCTAAACCGTTTAAAATGAAGCAATTAGGATTGATTAGTCTGGTTTTATTACTGCTTTCGGGGTGTTCTAGAGAACTAAGAATGGGTCGAAAAATCAAAATGAAATTTGACCAAAATCCTGTCTTTCAACAGGCCTTTTCTGGGCTGGTCGTGCAAGATGCCCTTACGGGAAAAATCATCACAAATATCAATGGAAACAAATATTTTACGCCCGCTTCTAATACGAAGGTGACGACTTTATTGACCGCCTTGGCCATTTTACCGGATACATTGCCCTCCTTGGCTTATGAGATTCATGGTGATAGTTTGATTTTTTGGGGAACTGGCAACCCTTCTTTTTTGGATGATCGGATGGAATGGGATTCCGTGACGTATCGCTTCCTTGCGGAAAAT
>CAYRVZ010000036.1:0-6371 GCA_964427815.1 uncultured Saprospiraceae bacterium
ATCTTTAAGTAGTGCTTCACGGACGGCAGTCTTGTCGCCAATGACACTATTCTTGATAACGGAATTTACTATCGTAACATTGTTACCAAGGGTCACATAAGGTCCGATAATTGAATTGGTAATCTTTACATTCTCTCCAATAAAACAAGGTTGAATGATGAGGCTATTCTCTGATTTCGTTGATTCTGGTACGTTTAGTTCATTGACCATCCATTCCAAAGCACGCTTATTGGCACTGATAAATGCAGGTTTGTTACCACAGTCCAACCATTCTTTAACTTCTCCAGGAATAAATTTAGTTCCCTTTCCTTTTAGGTTTTCAAGGGCATTGGTCAATTGGAATTCTCCTTTTTCTTTGATATTGTTATCTAATAGATATTTTAGTTCATTCCGTAGGGCATCTCCATCTTTCACATAATAAATCCCAGCAATGGCTAAATCAGATACAAATTCAGTCGGTTTTTCTACAAAATCTGTAATAAATCCTGCTGCATCCAACTTCAAAACACCGTAAGCAGATGGATCTGGAACTTTTTGGGCCCATATAATACCATCAACATCTTTATCGAATGTAAAATCTGCCCTAAATAGCATATCTGCAAAAGCAATCATCACGGGCCCTGTTAATGAAGGCTCCGCGCAATAGATGGCATGTGCAGTCCCTAAGGGTTCGGTTTGGTGATAGATTTTGCCTTCTGCACCTATTCCTTTGGCAACCTCCAACAAAGCGGCCTCCACCTCCGTTCCAAAGTCCCCTATAATGAAGGCAATTTCATCGATTTTACCATGATAATCCTTGGCAAAATCTTCTATTAGCTTTTGCACAATCGGCTTGCCCGCAATCGGTACAAGTGGCTTTGGTGTGACTAAGGTGTGAGGTCTAAGTCTAGATCCTCGTCCTGCCATTGGAATGATTAATTTCATTTTATGCTTTTATGGTTCATGCTTTTTACGCAAATTTTGGCAATTGGTTAGTTATAAGGCTAGCCAGTTTCATGGAGGCAAAATTACATAAATTGTGGATATTTATACCATTTGTGGTATAGAAAAGTTCGCATCTATAGTATCTGAATGGGGGCGTTTGGAAAAACTCAACCCGCCGCTCCTGGGTGCATGACGCGGAAGTAATAATTAACAAGCCCCACAGAGTTTTTTAGTTTCAACTTCTGCATGATATTGCGCTTATGCGTTTCGACTGTACGCGGGCTAATGAACAGTTTGCTACCGATTTCCTTGTTTGAATACTCATTAGCGACGTATTCGAGGATTTCAATTTCTCGTTGTGTGAGGTCTTGAAGTTTGTGTTCGGTTGTATTATTTAATCTTTCGATAATGGGTTGGATAGTAGGAGAGAAAGATTTTTTCCCTGCCATGACATCATATAAAGCATCGACCAGTAAATATTGATTGTCAGATTTACAGATAAACCCGAGCGCTCCTGCTTTAAGTGTTTTTTGAATAATGATGGGTTCGGAGGAAAAGGAAAAGATTAAAACTTTTGTTTTGATTCTCATCTGTTGGATGATTTGGGTAAGCTTTGCGGCATTGTCCTCTCCAAAAAAATAATCCAGTAAAACAATATCGGGCACCAACCTTTTGACCTTTTCTAATAATTCTTCACCACATTTGGCTTCTCCTATTACATTAATTCTGGAGTTAGTCTTAAACATAGCCTTAAGACCCATGCGAAGCACTGGGTGATCGTCCGCAATTATTATATTAAATCCATTCATGTTATCCGTTGATTTCTATTTAAAATTAAATCAATTCGGAGGGGTATTGTCAAATGACACAAGAACTTCAAAAGTAAGGAGTTTTTCGTTTAAATGCTTGGGTATTCGCTTGCGCAAAAATGAGATAGGGATAGAGAAAAGAGACAGGTTGTTGTAATATGCTGTATTTTAGTGTGTTATAGGAATGGCTAAAACTATATGTGGTCATTTAAATTAATGATTTTTTCTGAAATTAGACCCAAGTAGTTACCCCAAAAGCACCTTTAGCAACATTTCGTAATTATTTATAAATTGTTTGGATATCTCATAGGTTTGGGTTTCCTCGTATGGAGTTTCAACTAATCCCTCGTCTCCGATCTCATAGATGGTCGAATGGGGATACGCCAATAGGATAGGGGAGTGTGTCGCAATGATAAATTGAGCCCCTTGTTTGATGAGTTTGTGCATTAAAGACAAAACGGACATTTGACGATTGGGGGACAGGGCTGCTTCGGGTTCATCTAGGATATAGAGTCCTTGCGGACCAAAACGATGGCTCATAAGTGATAAAAAAGCTTCTCCATGGGATTGTTCATGCAAGGGTTTGGTGCCGTACGAATGGGTAACGCCGAGATTTTCAATTTCAGTAGCTACGTTGTAAAAGCTTTCAGCGCGTAGAAAGAAGCCTGTTTTTTGTTTTTTCGGTCCTCTGGCAATTCTTAGAAATTCATGTAATTTAGAATGCGTTTCATGGGTATTGAAATTAAAATTAGTGGTTCCCCCTTCCGCATTGAATCCTTGCGAAATGGCGATGGCTTCTAAAAGGGTGGATTTTCCACTTCCATTTTCTCCAACCAGATAGGTGACGTGGGGATGAAATAACGTCCGTTTCAGATTTTTGATAGCTGGCAGATTAAAAGGATATTCGCCATAGTTTTCTATTTCCTCTTCTCTCAGGGCAAAAGAAACCAGAAAATTAGTTTTACTCGATAAAGCTTGTTCTCCTTGGATGGAAGCATTTTTTTTATCAAACGCTTTTAGGTCTGCCCAAAAATCTGGATGCTTCTGTGCTACCCAATCCTGCTCCAGTATCCACTCGATATAGCCCATATCTTGTGCTAAAACATCGATTGTTTTGCCTTTATATTTACCGAAAGGTATCTTCATGAGAGCAGATAGTTTGGGTTGTTATTTAAAAAAGATACAATTTTTTTTGCTTCTGAAGAAGAATAAAGCTTTTTTTTCTTCATGATAATATAAGGATTATAAATTTGCGCAAGCACTTCATCATATTCGAGTAGGCTCTGGCATTCATAGATGATATACTTAGCCGTGAATAAGTCAAAAACAATGACGATTCGATTAATTGAATCCTCCAAATCTATCCCTATAAAAAGTGGGTGCTCCAAAAACAATTCCAGAAAAGAATGAAGATTAGCTTCATACTGATTATATAGATAAACAGTACTGTCAATATTATCCTCCTGCAAAAGGCGGTATAATTGTATGGTTTTATTTCGTAGAATAGTAACAGGTATTATGTTCTGATTAAACTTTTTTTCCTCTAGCCAGACTTGATTTAGGAAATCATAATATTCCACTGCCCCAATATTTTTTTTATATTCAAATCGAGGATTTCCGTGAATAACATAGCCAGGGTAGTAGTAGGTGAAATCCAAATCCATTGCCACTTGAATTTCTAATAACAAAGTCACATATCCTAAGCTATATTTGCGATAGTCCGGATGGTAGATTCCTAGGATGCTGGCCATCGTTTTAGTTCCTTTATCAAAATAACTTAAAGCAATTAATTTGTCCCCATCATAGATTTCAATGTTCCAGGTATCAAAAATATGCCGCTTATTGGGGCCAGATAAATTGGATTCAATGTCTGGAGCATGTAGGACTCCTTTGAAGCTTTCTCGATATATAGCATAGAGTTCGTCCTTCTCTTTCGAGAAACTAGCTTTTGTAACTCGACATGAAAAACGCTTTTTTGCTCTGGAAAGGGTTTTACGATTCCTTTTGTTAAAAGCAAAATCCTTTAAGGGTAATCGAATCCAAGTGGATGAATAGATCTCTTGGTCTTTGATGAAAAATTGGGTAGTAAAAATAAAATCTTCTATTCGATACCAGCCTTTGGCTAGGTAGTCATCTAGCTCTTTTCCTATTATTTCTTCTTTTTTTTCCTTTAAACTATACATCTGGCAAAAGTAAATAATTAATGGATAAGGTGACGGTAAACGGGTACATTATCTTTTATAATATTTTCCAAATTTTTGAAAAATTCGTTTTTTGCCAGGACTAATTTTAGCGAAAGCAAACCCTATCGAGTTGACGATGATTAACCCAACTCCTTTTCTTTTACAGATAGCCAAAAAAGCTTTTTTCTTTTTTACGGGTAGTGCTTTAAGCGCATCTTTTGAGACGGCTATCCATTGTTCGTTTGCGGGGTATTGCCCGAGTTGTTTGAAGACTGCTGCTTGTTGGTGTCGGGTAGAATTTTGCGTAAGCCTATAATAGATAGCCGTTCCAAAAACAAAAATTAGAAAAGGGATTAGGTATTGCCAAAATCCATCTTCTATTTTATAAATAGTTAATAATGAGCCTGTTATAAGCACAAGGTAGAAACCCATTTTGATACTATTTTGGCGTTGAATATTTTTGGCGGAAGCGGGTCGAATGGCGGATAATGTTTTTTGGGACTTGGCTTCCATGGAGACGACATAGCTACCCCAAAGAATGTGTTTGAAGGTTAATAAACCATCGGCACGTTTTCGTCCATATTTTAGTAAAGTATTGACTTCCATTCGTGCTGAGATTCGGCTACGGGAGCGTAATCGATATCTTCTTTTAAGAAAGGATAATGCTTTTTTTTGAACAAATTTTTCTGAGAGCATAATGAATATTTGGCTATGGTCATGTAGCACAGTACGCAAGCATTTTCTGCCTAGTCTAAGAAAAAAATAAGCAAACAGATTGAGCAAAAAAACAACTGACTTACCTGCTTATTTTTCCTTATACGTTGTTAGAAAAATGCATCCGTACAAGGCTACACGCCCGTTAAATTAAAAATACTCATTACTCAAAAATCAAATTTCTTCCAAAGTATCCTGGAAAGTGATGCCCAATTCTTCAAGTTCGGTCAAGACTAGATCATAGACCTCTTTGAAGACGGGAATATTAATGCCTGGCGTAGTCAATTTACCTGCCATGACCATCTTTGCGGTGATGCCCAATGGAAGACCTACGAGTTTGGCCATTGCGGTATTGGTGCCATCTTCTCCTTTCATGACGAGGGTAGAAGTGAGACGATAATTTTTATTGTTTTTTTCGTATTCAAATTCATGCTGCATGATGACCATGTCTTTGTCTTGTTCTTTGAGCGGCCATTTTTGGAGCAATAATTCCTCTAGGATTTTGGCTGGTGTGGCATCCTTTAAAGAAATCTTTTTACGACTAAAGATGCCCAACCATTCCAGCTTAGAGATGATCTCCGAATCAGTAGAAAGATTTAATATTTTGGCAATGCCCTCTTTGACGGAGCCATCGCGAGGCGTATTTCCTAGAAAAGCTTTGGTCAGTTGGTTATAGGTTAAATTTTCGGAGTTTAAGATGGGAAAATCAGCATTCGTATAGCCAATCTTAATTAAGGCATCCCAAGACGCACAAAAACCAAGATGTCTGATGGTGCCTCGGATGAGTTCTGGAATATCATCTAGCCCATAACTATTGCGATACAGTAATGAATCTCTGTTGGCATAGACTTCATACTGCCCGATACCTTGAATATCGACCAATTCAAACTGCGAAAATAACCGATGGTACGGAATGAATTTATAGTGGTGGTCTTTGATATATTGCGCCGTCCCTTGTCCTGCAAGGACTACGTTTCGTGGATTCCAGCTTATTTTATAGTGCCAGGGGTTGTCATCGCTTTCTGGGGAAACTAATCCACCTGTATAAGATCGAAAGGCGGTCATCTTTCCGCCCTCTTCGCGGATTTCATTGAGGCGCGCCATTGCGGACATGTGATCCAAACCCGGGTCTAGACCCAATTCTCCCATAAAAATTAGCGCCTTTTCTCGAACTTCTTCTTCCATGCTATAAAAGCCTTGGGAAACATACGAAGCGGTCAATAAATGCTTACTCAGTCTTAGGCAATCTTTGGCAACTAGAATATGAAGGAATGGTGGAAGTAGTGAAATAACGAGATCTGCTTTTGCGATGATTTCTTTTCTATTTTCGTCATCTGTTGCGTTCATCCAAATGGCTCTTCCGCATGGATGGGGTCCTACTTTTTCTTTAGCTGCTTCGAGATTCGAATCCGCAACAGTCACGTACCAACCGTTTTTACAGGCTTCGTCGAGCATATAACGGATGAGGGCAGATGCCGAACGTCCTGCACCGATAATGAGTATTTTATTCATGGATTGATTCTCTTTTTGTGAAGCTTGCGCCAAAAGTAAACAACAAGTAACAAATTACGTTTACTATTTAGTTGGAAAGGCAAATATGGACTTTATTTCTTTAAAATGGAATATTGTAGCTTATTTTGTTTGTTTTTTTGATGCCTGCGGCGTTCAATTGTCCTTCGGACGTTCAAATGCCTGCGGCGTTCAATTGTCCTTCGGACGTTTAAATGCCTGCGGCGTTCAT
>CAYRVZ010000036.1:6471-16317 GCA_964427815.1 uncultured Saprospiraceae bacterium
AAATGCCTGCGGCGTTCAATTGTCCTTCGGACGTTTAAATGCCTGCGGCGTTCATTGTCCTTCGGACGTTTAGATGTGGCTAGCGTCACGTTCAGTATTGAACAGCCGAAGGCTACATGAACAGCCGAAGGCTAAAATGAACAGCCGAAGGCTACATGAACAGCCAAAGGCTACATAAAAAGATAATTATGCCAGAGATTGTACTCAAGTATCAACAGTATAAGTCTGCTAAAAAGCTTTCTAAAAGTCAAAAAGCAGTGCTAAAGGAAGCCAAAAAGGCACTAAAAAAATCTTATTCTCCCTATTCAGGATTTCAAGTAGCGGCTGCTATTGAGTTGTCTAATGGGGTGATTTTATCAGGCGCCAATTATGAAAATGCGGCTTATCCACTTTGTTTGTGTGCGGAAAGAGTGGCTTTAGCCGCCGCCGCTGCATTGCATCCTAATGTGGCTATTATTCGGATGGCTGTAACCGTAAAAAGCAAGGAGCATCCCCAGACCAAGCCTGCTTCTCCTTGTGGCGCCTGTCGCCAAGTAATCTTGGAAACTGAAGTCAAGCAGAAGCAACCGATGGAAATTATTCTAAAAGGACAGCGTGGGGATATTATTGTTATCGCAGAAGGTAAAACTTTGTTACCCCTCGGATTTAATGCCGATGTGTTGAATGGTACATAACGTTGAGCGTGTTATTATCCGTAAGAGCATGCAAAAAGTACCTAGCCTAAACAAAAAAAGCCCCCATGAAACTCATGGAGGCTTTTTTAAAGTCTAATGACGTGATTATCTTTTAATATTCACTACATAGTTTTCTGTATCCTTATCGCCTGTCACATTCACATTAGCAAATTTAACTAACGAATAGGTCGTTTCAGTATTAGGATCCAGCCCAGTAATGACCCGTACTACAAATACATCACCTACAGCAATGGTATTAGATTCATCAGCTACCATTGTGCCTGCTTCGTAGATTGCCAAGATTTCTGCTTGAGTTAATACTGCATCAAAGTCAACACCTGTAGTCGTTTTTAAGCTTACGCCAAAACCACTTGTGCCTGGTGCTGCAGAGATAGTTTTCTTCCAAGGATTTCCACCATTGTCTTTAATGTGTGGCGTACCTGAAATTGTAGATTGAGCGGAGCCATCTATGACATCAATTCCGCCAAAACCAGTTCCAGCGTTATTGAAAAATTCAAAGCTTGCCGTTCCATCCATCACTAGATCGGTAACAGGAGCAGGCTCCGTTACTACAATAACGATATCAGTCTCTGCTAATTTACCATTTTCATCCTCAATGGCAAGTGTGAAAGTCTGTGTATCATAAGCATCTTGTGAACGTAAAGAAACTTTCCAAGTAAATCCGTTTTTGTCATTAGCGTCTAGGATTAAAATTGGATTTGAAGAGGGGGTGTCATCATTAACAAGGAAATTGTCAACATCTAGTTTTACGCCATCATTACTTACTGTAAAGACTTTCAATGCTACACTTCCAGTATCTGCCTTTACATTCAGGGCAAACAAAGAATTCTTACTCGTAGTGAAGATAGTATCATTAAAACCACTCGCTAAAATCTCAATTGTAGGAGGATCTTGTATTGGTTCTGGTGTGATAACGGGATCTTTACCACAACCCGTAGAGAAAATCACTGCGCCAATCATCAATAGAAAGGCAAATTTCATTGCATTTTTAATCATCGTAATTCATTTTTGTGTCCATTTGCGCAAGTAGAAGACCGCACAAATATTGTTAAAAAAAAAGTGTTTTAGGCTATAAGTATCTGATAAACAGTAAGTTATAAAAGATATTTCTAGCCTCTATTTGTTACTGCAAAAGTAGGGACTATCCCACTTAAACACAAGGTAAAAAGTGTTAATATAAAGTATTCGATAGTGCAGAGCGATTTATTTTTTCACTTTAAAAGACCAAAGGATTTTCATTTCAGCTGCGATTGTACCATCTGGTAGATACGCTTTAGAAATAGCCTCAAAAGTAACGCCTTCACCTGTTCGGACGGCTTCTTCTATCGTCTGGATAATTTCTTTGCCTTGATCACACTTGAACACAAGCGTTTTATTTGCTTTTTTGTAGAAGGAGGCCTGAAAACCTGTAACCAACATGGACAACCGTGGAGCTGCTTCTTTGGCAGTCAACACTAATAATCCCGTAGAAAGCTCCGCAGCAGCACACTGAGCTGCAAAATAAATGGATTTAAAGGGGTTTTGCGAACGCCACCGATAGGGTAGTTTCACTTCTGCAAAATCTGGATTGACCGTTTGTACCTTCATGCCACTAAAAGCAGCCATGGGCAACGACTTCCATAGGTAAGCCTTCATTTTAAAACCATTATTTAATTGGTTGAGTAGTTTTTTGGTCTTAGGGTGGTTGGCATCAAACTGATAATTCATAGATTGATAATTTGAGTGATAACGCTCTTTAGACTCTGGTCTCAAAAAAGCTGATGGACGACATTCCTACGCTTTTAAACAGAAATCCAATCATGAGCATTCCGTTTTGTCCGTAAGGACCACACAAGGTAGTCGATTTTTGGAAGAAAAATGAAATTAAACCCAGAAGAATTTAAAACCATAGTGCTTCGCCGATATGCTTGACTACCGTCTAGGCAAAGTATAACCGACCACTAAGCAAATGGTGTCGAATTTGTCCGCAAGGTTGCCGCGATATTTGAGTGGGTCTTTGGTGCTGGTGTAAGGATCGTCCGTTAGATACTTCCAAAAAGTATTTTGCCTAGGCTCGGTTTGAGATAAAAGCCTTTGTATTCGTATTTTAAAAAAACACCTAGCCCTACAGCAGAATGAGAAAACAAATAATTATTATCGGTTAAAGACAGTCGATTTGGATGGTTTTTTTGAGTACTCGAATATTATCTCCCTTACGGGAAAAAAATCACCTGTTCGTATCTCTCCCAATCCCGCTAACAATACCATTAAACTGAACAATAAACCTGGTCATACAACTATCAAGATTTTTACTAACGCTGGCAATTTAATCTATAATAAGTTATATTATGGACAGTCAATAGACATTAGCCTTTTTCCGAAAGGAGTGTACTATCTCAATTTTGATGGACATGTAGAAGCTTTTACAAAACAATAAGGTCTATATACAATATAGGACGCTCAGAAACTAAAAGTCTTAACTGTCCCGAAGAGCATTGAACGCCGCAGGCACATGAACACTAAAGAGCCATTTCCCCAATATCCCGCATAATTTTTTCCGAAAGGTTTTCCGCAACAGTAGGCGTGGTGCTTTCGGAGATGATACGCATGATGGGTTCTGTATTCGACCCTCGCACATGCACCCATCCCGAATCCAGATAAATCTTCAAACCGTCCTCATTGTTTGTCTCGTATTTTCGATATTTTTCTTGCAGATTTTTGATAACCACATCGATTTGACTTTGCGGAAGCGAGACCTTGTTTTTAGACAAATAATAGTCTGGATATGAATTTCTTAAAGAAGAAGCTTTGCGTCCAGATTTGACCATGAAGGACAAAAATAACGCTATCCCAATGACCGCATCTCGACCATGATGGAGGGGAGGGTAGATGATTCCTCCATTGCCTTCTCCTCCGATGACAGCATCGACTTCACGCATTTTTTTGACCACATGTACCTCCCCGACAGAAGACTCAAATCGTTGACAGTTATGCTTTTGTGCGACATCAGTTAAAGCAGCAGAAGAAGACAGGTTAGACACCACAGCGCCTTTTTTGTACCTCAATACATAATCCGCAACTGCGACCAAGGTATATTCTTCCCCAAAGAATTCGCCCTTTTCGGAAACAAACACCAATCGGTCCACATCGGGATCAACAGCAATACCTAGATTTGCCTTTTCTGCAACAACAGCTTTTGTTAATTGTCGTAGATTTTTTTCTACCGGCTCAGGATTATGCGCAAATTCCCCATTAATCTTTCCGTTTATTAAGACGACCTCACAGCCCAATTGCTCCAAGAGAGGAGGGATAATCAAGGCGCCAGTAGAGTTGATAGTATCCACTACTATTTTCAAGCCCGCTTTTTTGATTTCAGACACATCCACTAAGTTATCTTCCAATACCTTTTGGATATGGTATAGATGTTCTTCGTTAATCTGTGTACGTACCCCTAATTCGGTGACTTCTGCAAATGTGCAATTTTTGTTCCCCAAGTTGTCTAGTAACGTCTGAATACTTTCAGCAGATAAAAACTCCCCTTTGTGATTGAGAAATTTAAAGGCATTCCATTCTTTAGGATTGTGGCTAGCGGTAAAGATGATGCCGCCAGTAGCTTCATAGTGGGTGACGGCCATCTCTACGGTTGGCGTAGTGGAGTAGCCCAAATCAATGACATCTACGCCCATGGAGAGTAAGGTGTTGATGGCTAGTTCGCTCACAATCTCACCAGTGATTCGTCCATCTCGTCCCACGACGACTTTGGGTTTTGTAAATTGTCCTTGGAGCCATTCGCCATAGACGGCAGCGTAGTTGACTATTTCGTAAGGGGTGAGGTTATTTCCAGGTTCATTGCCAAAAGTGCCTCTGAATCCGGATACCGTTTCTTTAAGTGCCATTTGTATGTTTTGAGTTTGCTTAGGAATAAGGGTTGTTGTACTAAGCTTGCGCAAAAATCCGAAATTTAATCTAAATGACCAACTATTGCCACTTTTAATTTGAGAGCTTTGGAGGATTGACTACATTTGTGCATGAAAAAGGAATGGTTTGAGGATTGGTTTGATACGGCTTGGTATCATACTTTGTACAAAAATAGGAACGATCTTGAAGCGCAGGCTTTTATGGATACGCTGATTGATTATCTTCAACCTCTGGACGATAGTCGCATATTAGATTTGGCTTGCGGTAAAGGGCGGCATTCGGTTTACCTTTCGGAAAAAGGATATGAAGTCACTGGGGTGGACCTGTCAAAAGAGAGTATTGCCTACGCGAAGCGATTTGAGCGATCTAATTTACATTTTGATGTATTAGATATGCGTCAGCCTTATAAAGCGGATCACTTTGATTATGTATTCAATCTATTCACTAGTTTTGGATACTTTCAAACAGAGGACGAACATGTCCAGGCGTTAAAGAACATGGGCGTAGGCTTGCGCAAAAATTCAACAAAATCAAGTCGAATAGTCATTGATTTTTTAAATGCACATTCGGTTCGTAAACAATTGGTAGAGAGCGAATTAGTTGTTTGTAGTGAAGTTGAATTTCAGATAGAAAGAACCATTGACGATCAATTTGTAACCAAACAAATTATTGTTCATGACCAAGGAGAATCCTATGTTTTCCAGGAGCGAGTCCGGTTATTTGAATTGACAGATTTTGAAAGTATGTTTGCGCAAGCAGGATTGCAATTGGTCAAGACGTTTGGAGATTTTTCACTTGGAGAATATCATGAGTCATCAGATCGGTTAATTCTGATAGGGGCATTGCAATGATGCTTGCTCACGAAGGAAATACCATGATTACCACCCTTTGGTATTGGAGCAGGATTCATAGGAAATGGGTGTATGGTAATTCCAGTCTTCCCCGTTTTTAATTCAAAAGCGGCTTGAGCTTAATTCAAATTTGCTTCAAATTCTACATCTTTCGGGAAAGATTTTGGGTTGTTTAGGACATCGTAGTAAAAATCCTTTGCGTTGACAAGTATGACGCATCGGCAATACAAGAAGCTATACCCCAACGACTGGGGCTAGAGCAAAAAAAGAGCCACTCCTTGTAAGAGTGGCTCTAATTCATAGTTTTAACAATGATTTAGCTTTCGACTTCTTCAAATTCTACATCTTCTACTGCATCGTCATTGTCTCCTGCAGAATCTTGGGGCCCTTGAGCGGTATCCCCTCCTGCAGCTTGTTGTGCGTTTGCAATGTCTTGGCTCGCAGCCATCCAAACCTCATTCATTTTGGTTACTGCAGCATCAATTTGAGCCACATCTTGTGCTTGATGAGCGGTCTTTAATTCCGCAAGGGCAGCATCAATATTTGCTTTCTTGTCTTCTGGAATTTTATCACCAAACTCTTCAAGTTGCTTTTCTGTTTGGAAAATCAAGCCATCCGCTTGGTTCACTTTTTCGGCTTTCTCACGCGCCATCTTGTCCTCTTCAGCATGTGCCTCTGCATCCGCCTTCATCTTAGCGATTTCGTCATCAGACAATCCAGTAGAGCCTTCGATACGGATACTTTGCTCTTTTCCAGTAGAGGTGTCTTTCGCACTAACACTCAAAATACCATTCGCATCCATGTCAAAAGTTACTTCAATCTGTGGTACGCCCCGTCTTGCAGGAGCAATTCCGTCTAAGATGAACCGACCAACCGATCTGTTGTCTCTTGCCATTTTGCGTTCTCCTTGTAGAATATGAATCTCTACTGAAGGTTGATTGTCCATAGCCGTGGAGTAGGTTTTGGACTTTTTCGTTGGGATAGCTGTATTCGCCTCTATCACGACATCATAGATGTTGTTCATGGTTTCGATACCCATAGATAAAGGTGTGACATCAAGTAGTAAAACATCCTTTACATCACCTGACAGGACACCGCCTTGAATCGCAGCACCCAGCGCAACCACTTCATCCGGATTTACTCCTTTGTGTGGTTTCTTACCAAAGAATTTTTCTACCGCTTCTTGAATAGCAGGAATACGTGTAGAACCACCCACTAAGATGACTTCATCAATTTCACTTTTTGAAATCTTCGCATCTTTGATAGCTTTTTCGCAAGGTTTTAAGCTCCTAGCAACAAGATTGTGTGTTAACTTATCAAATTGTGCTCTGGTCAGTTTCTGAACCAAGTGCTTAGGTACACCATCAGCAGCGGTTACATAAGGCAAGTTGATTTCAGAAGAAGTAGCCGTTGACAATTCAATTTTTGCTTTTTCGGCAGCTTCTTTTAGTCGTTGTAAAGCCATCGGATCTTTACGCAAGTCCATGTTTTCTTGCTTCATAAATTCTTCCGCAAGGAAATCAATAATGGCAGCATCAAAGTCATCCCCTCCAAGGTGTGTGTCACCATTGGTGGACTTGACCTCAAAGACGCCGTCATCACTTAATTCTAGGATGGAAATATCAAAAGTACCTCCACCTAAATCAAATACAGCAATTGTTTTGTCTTTTTTCTCTCCTGACATACCATAAGCCAATGCGGCTGCAGTCGGTTCATTGATGATACGACTAACTTTAAGACCGGCTATTTCGCCAGCTTCTCTAGTCGCTTGACGTTGAGAATCATTGAAGTAAGCTGGAACCGTGATTACCGCTTCCGTTACAGTGGTACCCAAAAAATCTTCGGCACTCTTCTTAAGTTTTTGCAACACCATAGCCGAAATTTCTTGCGGGGTGTATTGCTTGCCGTCTATTTCAATACGAATCGTATCGTTGGCACCTTTGACGACCTTGAAAGGTGCTTGTTTGATTTCGTTACTGACTTCGCTGTATCTTAGTCCCATAAACCGTTTGATAGAAGCAAGCGTTTTCTGCGGGTTAGTGATGGCTTGGCGTTTGGCAGGTGCGCCTACTTTACGTTCTCCACCTTCTAAGAAAGCAACAACTGAAGGAGTCGTTCTTGCTCCTTCATCATTCGGGATGACCGTAGATTCATTTCCTTCCATTACAGCTACGCAAGAGTTGGTTGTACCTAAATCAATTCCAATAATTTTACCCATTTTATATAGTTTTTAGTTTGTTGACAATTTTTGTTCTATTTATCAGTCATCAATTGGTGTGCCAACGTAATTTTCTGCCGTTTTGACAGTTTTTTGGGTGGATTTACTTGATTTATTGTCAGGATTGGTTGTTTTCGACTGCTTTTTTGTCTGTTGGGGTGTTGCAGTTGCATTGCAACGCCCCAACAGAAATGGGTTTAAATTTGGAAGTGCCAATATAAATCCGCACTTTTGGTGTGCATAAAATAAGAGCAATGGAATTAAAAGAAGAGGGGTATCGGCTTTCGCAAAATGTGAATCCACTTAAATTGGTTAAAAAATATGGGTCGCCGATATACGTGTATGATGCCAATGTTATTGAACGACAATATACTCGAATGGCGAATGCTTTTTCGGTGCCGAATTTAAGTCTTAATTATGCTGTCAAAGCATTGTCTAATATGAACATCTTGAAGTTTTTGAAAAAACTGGGTGCGGGTTTGGATTGTGTGTCCCTAAACGAGGTGGAATTAGGGTTGATGGCGGGTTTTGAACCAGAAGAAATTATCTATACACCGAGTTCGGTTTCTTTTGAGGAGATGGTGCTTGCGCAAAAAAAAGGAATTAGGATTAATATTGATTCGATCCCGATGCTAGAACAGTTTGCAGAAAGGTGTCCTAAAGTGCCTGTTTGTTTGCGTTTTAACCCCCATGTTTTTGCGGGCGGAAATCGAAAGATTTCAGTGGGTCACATCAATTCTAAATTCGGAATTTCGGTGCATCAATTACCACATCTATTAAGAATAGTGAAGCAATTAAAAGTACAAGTTGAAGGCGTTCATATTCATACGGGTTCAGATATTTTGGATACTGATGTATTCCTTTCGGCAACGGAAATATTATTTAATATTGCGAAAGAATTTGAGGACTTGTCATACATCGATTTTGGAAGTGGGTTCAAAGTGGCTTATAAGGAAGGGGATATAGAAACAGATATTGAGCAACTTGGTCAAAAACTTTCAAAACGATTTAATGAGTTTTGTGTAGAATATGGCAAGGAGTTGACTTTGATGTTTGAGCCTGGTAAATACTTGGTCAGTGAGGCTGGGACTTTTTTAGTGCAAACGAATGTAGTGAAACAAACCACTGCTGCTGTTTTTGCAGGGGTTAATTCGGGCTTGAATCACTTGATACGCCCCATGTTTTATGATGCATATCACCACATAGTGAATGTAAACAACCCTTTCGGTAAAAAGAGAATTTATACAATTGTTGGATATATTTGTGAGACGGATACCTTTGGGGTAGATCGACAAATAGCAGAAATAAAGGAAGGGGATATTTTAGCCTTTCAGAATGCGGGTGCTTACGGGTTTATGATGGCCTCTAATTATAATAGTAGAGTACGCCCAGCAGAAGTGATGGTGTATAATGGAAGTGATTTTTTAATCCGTAGAGCGGAGACTGTTGAGGACTTATTCAATACAGTGGTAGAGGTTGATTTAAAACTAGAGTAAGCGCAAAAAAAGTAAAAGCCCGTCTATTAATGTGATATAGACAGGCTTTTAGTAGCATTGTTCATCCCAACAGCACCCCACAAAATTAGTAAAGTTGAGAATGATTTATGATTACTTTTAATCATAGCACAAAGATAGTTACCTGCTGCTAAAGTGTAAAACACATAAAAGCTACTTTGTAGAGGTGTTTTTTTGTCTATTTGTTAAATATCAAGTATAAATAACTTATTATCAGTTGTTTACAAAAAATAGTAAATTGTATTGTAGAATTTTATAATATTAATTTTTTTCAGCAAGTTTTAGGATAGTCCGCCAGTTTCGGCTAGTTGCTTTTAGCTGGGTTTCGATAAAGTTATTGGTCAGTTTGGTTCGTCCAGCCCCATTCATATAGTGCAAATACATGATTTTGTCCGCAAGGAAAAAAGAATCCGCTCCAATGTTTTTTTCGCTTAAAACCAGTGTTTGCTCAAAATCGGGTGTTTCGGAAAGAAAGGTGACATAAAGTTGTTTGGTGTCGATACTAGGATCAGCCAGAAAGGGATTTTGGTCAATGAGCTCTTTTAAAAAAGGCTTTTGAAATATAATAACCGGTACGTCAAGCCCAAATTTATCCAGAATGGTGTCCAGGACTATTAGTATCGCTATAAGACGCCGTATCCGACTTCGTTGGACTTTTTGAGGCATCTTGA
>CAYRVZ010000037.1:0-2210 GCA_964427815.1 uncultured Saprospiraceae bacterium
CGATTAGTTTGTCTTTGGAATTGGTTCCTTTGAGGATCTCATCTAAAATGATGACATATTTTTCATTAGGATGGGCTTCGACCGTATCCACTAATTTTTTCAGCCGCAGTAATTCTGCATGAAAATAACTGACATCTTCTGCCAAATTATCAGTGGTTCGCATGCTGGTAAATAAATGCAAGGGCTGGAAGGTGAATTCACTTGCGCAAACGGGAGCTCCAACGGATGCCAGTAAAATATTTACGCCAACCGTTCGTAAAAATGTACTTTTTCCAGCCATGTTGGCACCAGTAACAATGAATATTTCATTCAGGTTGTTAATGCTAAAATCATTGGTTACATTTTTTTGTACAGGAATTAATGGATGCCCTAATTCTTTTGATTGGACTAATGCGTTTTCTGTAATGGTAGGCATCACATAGGTCGGGTAGTTTTCGTAAAAATTCGCTAGGCTATTTAGTGCATTTATCTCTGCTAATGCGTCAATCCAAGATTCAATGTGTTGACCATATTGCTCAAACCAGCTATCTACTTTTTTTAGTAAGTAAAAATCAATAAAGAAGACGCCATTCCCAATGATGATATAAATTGGGCTAAATCTTTGTTCAAAGGAGTTGAGTAATTTTCGTAATTGCTGAAAAGCCTCTAAAGAATTATGTGATTTATTTAATAGTATTTGATGTTGTTTTGCAAGTATTTCACTTTCAAATTTTTGGGATTCTACTAATTGGATTAGACGGATATAAGGCGAAATGTGTTTTGCAAATTGACTTAAACCCATGTCAGTCGTCTTGAGTTTCATACTGAATAAGTAGGTGATAATCAATTGTATAACAACCATCAAAATGGGTAAGCCCTTCGAAATGTACCCGAGAATAGATAAAGTAATCAGAATAATCGTGATGATGGGTAGAATGAAAATAAAGTAAAAATATTGGCTTCTTACAAAAGGCTGATTTAGCGTTAAGTTATTGCTTAATATTTTTTTTCCGATCTGATCTAGCTCCCCAATGGCTTGAAATTCTTGTCGCCAAGCCAATTTGGTTTGTAGTTCTTTTATTGCGGATTGCCTTTGAGTAATTTTAGCCTTGTCGGATAAAGGATGGGTGAGCCAATGGGCCAATTTATCTGCTCCTTCTTTTAGGGATGTTCTATTGATGTGCTGAAAAAGAGAATTATGCCCAAAGACATCAAGATCGTATGCAAAGAAATGATGACTGTCTTGATATTCTATACCTTCTTCGAAAGCATCAAATTTTCGATGGTGATAAGCTATTTCATTTTGATTGATTTGGATCAGTTGAAGGAGTAATTTTACCTGCTGTTTGATTTGATTACTTGCCCCAACAAATCTAAGAAAAATAAAAAACAAAATCAGCGGAACCAACAAAAATAAATGACTTAGATCTTGTTTAAAATAGATAAATAATGTCCCTATGGAAGCCAAGAATAACAAGGAACGAACCCATGTTAACCGCTTGCTTTTGTTTTCTTTTAAGGCAAGTTTTATTCTTAAACCCTTTATTCTATTGGTGTACTTTGTGTATGGCATCTGCTGATTCTATAATTAAGGGTGTAAATATAGGGCTATTAAGTGAATAGTTTTATTCGGACGATAAAATAGGCGAAGGAAAGAAAAGATGAAGGAAAGAAGCTTTAGTTTTGACTAGCACAGCTCTCGGTTTTGATAATATTTATTTAGGCATTCGCTCCCACAATCCGCTATAAGTCTTTTCTAAGTCTAATTTATCTAAATGGATATACCCAATATAACATTGGCAGGTTGCATTTATACAGGGGCGTGGTTTTAGGAATTCTTCAAAACCATACTCATAGATATTAGCCACATAGTCTTTGATGAAATTACAACGAGTAATATTGCCTGCCCCATCTACTGAAAAGGAAGTGTGTCCGGCCTTACAGGATTTACCCATTGATTCATATACTTGATTGTTAATATTGAATAAGGGATCAATGGCTAAAATTTGTTCAATTTCTTTTTGGGTATAGTAATTTTTAATTCTTTTATAGGCATTTGCCCATACATATACTTCAGGGTGAATGGCCGCACGTAGTGCCTTTAACTCAGCTAAATCTTCTTTTAATGCCACAAAACCAACGGTATAACGAATATTTAGCGCATCTAGTTCTTGGCATTTTTGGGTATATTTTTTAAGATTTGTTTGACTTGGATGAAAAGTTGTCCAAAG
>CAYRVZ010000037.1:2310-15764 GCA_964427815.1 uncultured Saprospiraceae bacterium
CCACTTCATATTAAATCGTATTTCTGCATCATCGCATTGACGTTATTGGAATATAACCAAGGCCCTATAACGTCTGAAAGTTCCAACCCAGCTTTATTTAGCTGCAAGATATTATCTATCGATTCTACTAGATTTAGCGAATATAATTCTTGAAGTTTAGGAAAATCTGTTAGGGGTAGGGTGCCAAAGTATTCGCTATAGGCGTTAAAATCTAGGTGCTGGCCTTCCAGTAAGGATTTAATAATAAAACGCCGTTTTTGTTCTTCGTCAGTCAGATAAACACCATAATTGATAGTTGAAAACTGCTCAGAAGTTCGGGCATTGTAAGCATGAATGATGTCTTTGACTCCACTTCGACCAACTGCATACTCCGTGCTATAATGAAAATCCTTAGTATAAGATCGTGCCCCAACACCGAGACTAACCATCCCATCTTTTGGCCCATTGTAAGGGGGGACAATCAGTTGGGTGGATGTCTTTCGACGAAAAATACGCATACTGATTTGTTCATAACCATGTGTTTCTAAATAATCTCTTCCAAAACGATACAAGCTTAGTCGATGGTCATTCCATGATTTGTTTTTTCGGCCTAGGCCTGTGAGCGGACGTACATACAAGGGGTATAGAAAAATTTCAGTGGGCTGAAAGGACATGGATTGGTCTAAGGAATATTGAAATGATTGGTTGGTTTGGGCTGCCATACCATAAATCAAGTCAATATTCATTTCTAGAATTCCAGAGTCCTTGATAAGCTGTAAAGCGTGTAATACGTCTTTGGGCTTTTGTGGTCGCCCTAGTGCTTTGGTTTCTTCTAATATAAAACTTTGGACGCCAATACTTATTCTTGTGGTGCCATATTCTTTGAACAGGGCGAGTTTTTCTTGGAAAATAGTTTTTGGAGAGGTTTCGATTGAAGTAGGTATTTGCCCCAATTGGGCATTCATTGTGTCTTTTAATATTAAAAATAAATATTCTAAATCTTGTATGGACAGAAAGGAAGGAGTGCCACCTCCAATGGCTAATCTAGTAAATTTGTTTTTTCCTAATGCCTTGGATACTTGGATGGCTTGTTTTTTTAATTGGCGGAGATATGGGTTTTCTAGCTCCTCTTTGGGATTGGCAATAGTAAATAGGTTACAAAAGCCACAGCGCATTTCACAAAAAGGAATATGTACATACAAAAATAATTGTTCCTTGTTTTCGGTTGCCCAAATATCTTGCAAACTGCGTGGTGAATCAAGCGGACGATAGGCAGATTTATGGGGGTAAGAATAAGCATACCCTTGGTAATGATTATTTTGGATAAAGGATTGTAGTTTCATTTTGGTTGCGTGAAATTTTATAAAAGTACTTCGAGATAGGGAATATTCCAAACGTTAGGGTGTGCGAGCCTATGCCCCCTAAAACCGTCTTCGCCATAAGTTGTACCATGGTCTGCACAACAAATAATAAAGCTAGATTGTTTTCGATCCGCTAACGCTTTTTGTAAGATAAGTAGTTGATTGTCAATATATTCTAATGCCATTCCATGGCTCTTTAGGGTGTCTTCTTTGGTTTTTGAATCGGGATGATAAAAATAATTCGGTTGATGTAAGGCAGAAATATTGATAAATAGGAAGACAGGTTGCGTCGTTTTTTTGAGTATCTTTTTGGCTGTTTGGAATTGATAGAAGGTGGATTTTGGTTCCGTTACGCCAAATTCTTCTTTCCAATAACTTTCTTCAAACATCCCTGGTAACACCCGACTTAAGGCAGTTTGTTTATTGAAAAAGCCTACGCCTCCTATACATACCGTTTTATAGCCTTGATACTGGAGTCCTTTGACAATATTTTCTTCTTCAAAGACGAAGGTTGTGTCGGCTGTCGTGGTACTCCCTTTAAATTGTGTTGCAAATAAACGAGTTTGTTTTTGAGGGATTCTGGTGGGTAAAAATCCTGCAAAAAAAGCGTGATGGGAGGCATAGGTAAAGCTGCCTGGGCTATGTCGTTGCTCCCAACCCGTTTTGGGTAACCACTTACTAAAATTTGGTAATCTACCAGCTGCCCATAGTTGTTGTGCAACATCATAACGTAAGGTGTCTAGTGTGATAAAAATGATATCACTATTCCCAACGATTTCATTCATATTATACGACATGAGCGAGATGTTTGTCAATAAAAATTGTTACGTGAGGTGTTTGAAAAGTAGGCGTATATGATTGTTGCCAAGTCCTTTTATTAGAAACCCAGCAGGTCTTAATACCCAGTTGGTTGGCTCCCCAAATATCGGCTTTTGGATTGTCCCCTATATACAACATTTGCGGGGCATTTAAATTAAAATCATCTAGTACGAGTTGAAAAAGTTCTGGATTTGGTTTGGCAAATTGATAGGCCTGGGAGATGTAAAGTTTATTTATGTCAATTACCTTTGAGAGTCCTGCTTGATAATATTTGTTCGTTTGATTTTGGATAGACCCATTGGTGATGATACCTATATTGAAATAAGGAATAAGCGCCTTTATTTTTAGAAGGAATTGATTATTAATAGGTTGTACAAATTGATGAATATGATTTATGCTGAATTTGAATAATTGATTAGCATCCATTTTTAAGTTTGGGTAGGTCTCTGCTAGCCATGAACTAAAGGTCATCCTATCAGTATAACCTTGGTTATCCATTTGCATAATTAACGGAATATCCATTTCGGAAAGAAGATCTTTTTGTGCAAACAAATCCTGCATCATCTTCTGAAAGGCATCATCACGATCTATTAATGTATTATCCAAATCAAAAAAAATGGCCTTAATATTTCTAAGCATCTAGATGCATTTTATAGTGTTGGATTTGCGTTTCGTAGGTGTCTAAACCATCGGCTAGGAGATTGGGCAACAAGTCTCCAAAAGCATTTGATTCTATCAAATAAGGCTCTTGAGTCTCTTTACTTATCAAAATGTCTAGACCAGCATAAAGGGTTTGGGGCATGGCTCGTGCGGTTTGTTTAGCCAGTTCTTCTAGGTTGTGCCAAGACGTATTTTCAATTTCGTTTTTGATAAGTTCCAAGTTTCCACGACGATTTCCTAAGTGTAAATTGGTCAAGGGACTATGGCTTTGTCTGGCGATAATGTGTTTGGGGTTTTGATTTGTGGTGACTACTCTAAAATCATATATGGATGATTTTAGAGTAGACTTTGAAATCCATTTTTCAACAATAATACCGTTTTGGGCAATGATGTTAACTATCTTTTCTATTTGCTTTGGATTTTGGTATTTATGGATTTTTAAAGAGTTATACAACTTTATTGTTCCTTTTGTTTGGGTGTATTCTATTGAGGTAGTCGCCATCATTTTTGGCCCATTTTTTCGAAAGGCTATCACGCCAGATGCCGAAGAGCCATGATTGGGCTTAAGGAAGACTCGTGTCCAATTTTGCAATTTCATTTGTTGGATCAATTCTTCAAAGGAAGTAATATTATAAATAGCTGGAATGACCGCTATGTTTTGAAGAAGCATTTTTTTGTGAAATCGGGTCTTGTCTAACATTAATAAAATATCTTCTACCGCATTCATGATCTGAAGATTGGGAAACGCTTCAGTTGCCTTTTGGATCTTTTGTAAGAGCATCTGAAATCCAACATGTTCCTGCCGTCCATGTCGAATGATTCCTTTGTCGAAAGATAATTGTTTCGAACTTTGTGATGAAATAAAATTGGAACCATGAGTAGCGGCGAGTGCCAGAAGTTCTTTTCTTACAGCAAAATCTTCTCCACTCGATTCAATTTTCAAGACATCAATAGCATTGAATGCTTGAGCCAAATCTACTTTTTTTTGCAATATGTCCCAATAGGAAATACAGAGTGGTGGCGAAAATCCTTGTGAAATAACCGCTTGTTTAAAAAAATCAAAACGCCTATTGGAAGGGTTACAAATGATGCCAAATCGTATCATTCTCCTACGGCTATATATCGGTCTCCCTCTTCGACGGCGGGGTAGCGTGTACTTAGGTTGATGTCAATATCTAGTTGCTCAAACTGCGCCGCTAGTTCATCAGACATATAATTATGGGAAAGATTTAAGTGATTTAAATTTGTAAGGTTTGGATTGTTTAATAGTGCGCTAGCGCCTTTATCGCCTAGGATGCCGCCCGACAAATCAAGCGACTTAATTTGTTGCATGATGGGATGGTCCGTTAAAGCAATGGCTATTTCGTTCGTGTTCTCACTATTGTTTAGCCCTAGATGAATGAGAGAGGGCATATTTTGGAATGCTTGAAAGATCTGATTAGTGGTTGTCGCTTCAAAGCCCTGATCCTCACTACCAAGCCATAATTCAAGGTGTGTTAAATTGGGCAAGTTGGCTCGTCCCAATTCTTCAAAAATATTATTTGATGTGCCTGCACTTTCAATGATTAAAGTTTTTAGATTTTGATGATTTAGTTTGCCAAGAGATAGATCTTGAGCACCTCTAATTTTATAAACTTCCAAATTGGGCAAGGCGGTCAACAAGGGCCCATGATTGGTCTGGTTGATCCAGGACAACTCGCTTTCAGTGACTTCTATGTCCCCAAAGAATATGCCCTTAATGTGTTGTAATCGGTCTTTAAAGTTTAGGATCGTTTCAATAAAATCCGATGGATCAATTTCAAATACTTCAGCAGACCAAACACCCAAAACAAAATTGGAAACCAATGGTATTTTGGGGTCTTCCAAAAACTGCTTTAATAAAATTTTTGCGGCAGATTCAGATTCTGAATCTGTCCGAATGCGATAAGCAATATCAGGATTTAGGATTCCTTTTTCTGCATGAAAGTCAGCAACAAATTGTCCATTAAATTTTTTACTATTCTCGTAGAATGCCATTCTTGTATTTTTTATTATTCGCCCACAGATACATAACGATCATACTCGCCAGGATTTGGCTCACGATTCGCTAAGTTGGTTTCTATTGCTAGGGCTTCAATTTTTGCTGCAAGCTCATCAGAAATGAAATTATGCTCAAGGTCTAATTTTTTAAGCTTTAGGATGCCTGAGTTTTTTAAGATGGCTTCAGCACCTTCGTTTCCGAGGGTGCCCATGGATAAATCCAATATGTTAATTTTATCAAAAATAGGATCGTCAATCAGGACTACGGCGATTTCATCCGCCACTTGACTGTTTCGTAAACCCAAATATTTTAAAGCAGGGAGATGGTTTGGTTTAAGACCTTTATAGGCATTTGTTATTTCTTCAATACTGGCATCAAAACCATATCCATCATCGCCCAACCACAGTTCGAGATGGGTTAGTTTGGGTAGGTTTGCATTCGCGATTTCCGCTAAAATCGTTTTGCTCATTCCCCCTGTTTCGATGATTAGTTTTTGTAGATTTGGATGATGTAGATTTTGACCTAAGGATAAGTCATTTCCACCACGGACTTGAAAAATTTCTAGGTTAGGCAAGGCCGTAAGCAAAGGGCCATGATCCATATTACAAATCCAAGAAACCTCATTCTCTTCATAAGTAATGTCCCCAAAAAATATGCCTTTGATATGTTGCATTTTATCTATGTTCTCCATAATGACTTGCATTATTTCAGAAGGGTTAACTTCATAAGCCCACATACCAATAATGAAGTTCTTTATCTTTGGAAAATTGGGGTCATTGATGAAATCTTTAAATAATTGTGTGGAATCTAATTCTGTTTCCCAGTCTGTTCTAATCCGATAAGTAATATCAGGATTTTGGATGCCTTCTTCTTTTGTAAAATCTTTTACAAATTGGTCGTTGAATTTTTTCGCATTATCACAAAAAGCCATAAGTTTTTTTTTAGGTTGAATAGGATGAAGGGTTTACCCTTCTTTTTTAAACTTTAGTTGAGAAATATTGCAGTCATTCTGGTCTAAGTCATTACGCAACATCAAGAAGGTAGGTTGATAAATACTGCCCCCTTTGTAGGCATAAAGATAACGAACTTCAATGATTTCTCCCTCCTTTGGAATCTCTTTATTTGGTGAAATCGTTACATTTCCGACAAATACCTCGTTTCCATTTACGTCAAGTAGAGACATGCCTACACTTCGTTTGTCATTCACCTTGCTAACGAGGACAGAGGCGGTTTCATAAAATTTATATTTTCTCTGATCCCCACCAGAATTAGGTCGCCCTGCTTGATAGGTAGAGTTTATTTTTTTGAGTACAATTCCTTCTGCTCCTGCTTTGTTTAATTTTTCAAATAGATTCTTCTTTTCTGTTGTTGTATGAGCGATCGGTACGATTTTGACCGCATCCGAAAAATCCAAACCTTTTAGAAGGTCGTACCTTTCTAAATAGGTTTTATTTTTAATATCAATGCCATTTAGCGCAAGCAAATCAAAAACATACAGGGTGTCTCCGATGGCTTCTCCATCAATGATAAAAGTAGCGTTTATAGCCTCGACTGCTTCGATCATGCTTTTGGGTGCGCCGACCGATAGTCCCTTTCGATTGATGGCTGTGGTTTCTTCAGATTTAGAAATAAGTAGGCGTTTACCGTCCATTTTTTCTTGTGCGCACCACTTGTCATCCGATAGTAGTTTCTCTAATGTTATATCGTCAATTGGATTTAATAATTGGCAATGGATACCCGTTTTTCGCTGTTCGGTATCGACTACGTAGTCAGAATTATCCTCATCAGGTACATAGCCCTTTGCCGCCTTAGAGAGGACTAGTTTGTCATAGATTTTCTTGGCTTTTTCATAGGGGACAGGGCTTTGTGTCTTAGTCCCTGTTTTGAGTGTGGATCCTCTTCTTCCATAGGCAAAATTCACAACAAATAGCCCCTCTTTTTGCTCTAAAAAGGCCTTATATACCTTGTCGCTTCGTTCTTGTCTGTAAAAGAGGGTTATGTTTTCAGGTTGCATATCTGTATAGTTGTGGTGTAAATGTATGCTATAAAACGCAAAAATTAAGCCTAGGTTTTATATTTGTTGATGTCTATTTGATAGGTAGCACTTTGTATAGCAGAAAAGGGGCTACTTTTGCAAGAAAAAAAGATGATTTATTGGTTTACGGGTCAGCCTGGTTCCGGAAAAACGACTTTAGCAAAACGCTTAGTTTCTCACTTTGAAAAACTAGGCAAGTGTGTTAAGCATATTGATGGGGATGGCTTACGTTCGCTTACGCAAAATTTTGATTATACGGAGCAGGGGCGGAGACAGAATATTCAGGCCGCTCAAAAAATAGCGAGTGAATTTAAGGACGAAGGATGCGAAGTGGTGGTATCAGTGGTTGCGCCTTATTTGGACTTGCGTGAAAAATTTAAGCAGGAGGAGGCGGTGGTCGAATTCTACTTACATACTACAGAAAAACGTGGGAAAGAAAAGTATAACGTGAAGGAATATGAAGTGCCGAAAAATAATTTTATCAGCATTAATACGGACTTGAAAATAGAAGATTGCTTTCGGGTAATTCTAATGAAGGTAAGTGAATCAAATCAATTTTCTATGTTTGTTGGGCGTTATCAGCCCCTACATGATGGGCATAAGTGGTTGTTTGAGCAACGGCTGAAAGAAGGAAAAAATATTTTAATATGTGTACGGGATGTGCCCATGAATGAGGTGAATCCATTCACGGCAGAAACCGTGCAGAAAAATATCATCCAACAATATCAGTCGATGCACGCCAAAGGGCGTGTGAAAGTCATCATTATACCTGATATCGAGAGTATAAATTATGGTCGGGGCGTGGGATATGACATAATCGAACACAAACCTCCTGAACATATAGGGAAAATATCAGCTACTGAGATACGAAAGAAAATGTAGGATACTACCTTCTTTGTTTTTCCGTTAATAAAGTAGCCTTTGCTAACCAAAATAAGAATTATGAAAAATTTGTTGTTTGTTTTTAGTTTAATACTAAGTGGTCAATTTGTTTTTGCGCAAGCGATAAGTTCTACAATTGATCATGTAACGGTCTTTCGCCAAAATGCAGAGATTACACGTAAGGCCTCTGTCCAGTTAAAAAAGGGTAAGCAAGAAATCATCGTTTCGGGTCTATCCACGCAAGTCAATCCCTCCAGTGTGCAAGTAAAATTGAGTGGCTCGGGGGTCACTCTTTTATCTGCGAAATTTCTGAATAATTACTTGAAGAATAGAGAAGAAAGCCCCGAAATAGTTGAACTTTATGCAGAAATTGAAAACTTGAAGGCTGAGGTCGATTGGATTAATGACCAAATGAGTATCTTGAACGATTTAGAAGAGGTGTTGAAAAAAAACCAAGTATTGGGGGGGCGAGATCAAGGTTTTACAGCCGCACAGGTGATGGAATTAGTGAGTGCGCAAAAATCAAAGCTTTTAGAAATAAAAAAAGAAAAACGAACTTTGAAGAACCAAGCCAAGGTAATCAAGAAGAAGAAAATAAAAATTAAAAAGCAATTAAATGAGCTGAATGCGGTACAGGATCGTCCCACGGGTAATATTGTGTTGATGGTTCAATCTGAAAGAGCGCTTACGACTAATCTTTCTTGTTCATACGTGGTGTCGGGAGCGGGTTGGAGTCCATTGTATGATCTACGTTCGGCAGGAATAACACAAAATGTACAGCTTTTTTATAAGGGAAATATCTATCAGAATACGGGACAGGATTGGGAGGATATAGCCATTACGATATCTACTGGGAATCCAACAGTAAATAATAATCGGCCTATTTTGTCTCCTTTGTATGCTGGATTTAAAATAGAGAATGACTATCTGAAAGATAGACGAATAGAAAATAAAAAGTCTAACATGAGGTTGAGTGAGGATAAACTTGAAGAAGTATCTGTCACAATGGATGCTGGCTATGATTATGGAGCCACTATCAATACGAATCAAATTACTATCGAGTATGAACTGCCTGGACGGCATACCCTAAAGAGTGATGGTAAGGAAAATTTGCTTGCGCTAAAAACGTATGACTTGAGCACGGACTATGTATATCATACCGTCCCGAAGCTAGATAAAGGCGCTTTTTTGTTGGCGAAAATAAGCGATTGGGGAAAGTATAATTTGGAGGCAGGGGAAGCGAATATCTTTTTTGAAGGCGCTTATATCGGAAATACCTTTATTAATTCTGATGTTACCTCTGACGAATTATTAGTGTCGATGGGTCGCGATAATAGTATCGTCGTAACAAGAAAACGCGCTGTAGATTTTACCAAAAAGAAATTTATGGGTGGTAAAAAGAAAGAAACCTTTGCCTATGATATTGTGGTTAAGAATAAGAAGTCCACAGCTGTTACCATAGAAATACTTGACCAGATTCCGGTTTCTACCCTAAAAGAGATAAGCATTGAATTAGAGGAAAAGGGTCGGGCAAAATATACAGAGGAAAGTGGACGGCTGCTTTGGACGATTGATTTAAGAGCAGGGCAATCCGTCAAGGAACGTTTTGTCTATACCGTAAAATCGCCTAAAGGGAAGGTGGTTCAGGGGATTAAGTAGGCTTATTCATTTTAACGAAACATGCTCCGTTTGTCTTTATCGTTAGCTGGTTGGTTTTTATCTTTTTGCAGAACTTATATGCCCTTCCATTGTTATAGAGCAGATTTGACAAATAATCATTAATTATTATGGAGGACATGTTGTTTTATAATAGATTGCAGTTTGCATTTACTATCACGTTTCACTATATATTTCCTCAATTGACCATGGGGCTTTCGTTGATAATAGTTTACTTTAAGTGGAAGTTTTTACGGAGTCAACTAGAGCATTATAATGATGCAGCGAAATTTTTTATGAAAATTTTTGCTATCAATTTTACAATTGGAGTGGTCACGGGTATTCCGATGGAGTTTCAGTTTGGGACGAATTGGGCTAAGTTCTCTGAATTGACTGGAGGTATTATCGGGCAGACTTTAGCGATGGAAGGACTATTCTCCTTCTTTTTGGAGTCTTCTTTTCTAGCTTTATTTATATTTGGAGAGAAGTTAATGAGTCAAAAAATGCACTTGTTTGTGGCATTTTTAGTGTTTCTGGGCTCTTGGGCAAGCGGTTATTTGATTCTTGCGACGAATGCCTGGATGCAGCACCCAGTGGGTTATGAAATTTTAGAGAATGGAAAATATGTATTAAATAATTTTAGCGCCTTATTTAGTAATCCTTGGCTATTTCCTGCTTTTTTGCACAATCAATTTGCGTCTCTGGCTACCTCTGCATTTGTGGTTGCCAGTATAGGTGCGTTCTATATATTGTATGGAAAGTATGTTGAGTATGGAAAATTATTTCTGAAGACAGGTGTGATATTTGGACTAATTGCTAGTGTTGCCTTAATATTTCCGACAGGAGATTGGAATGCAAAGAATGTTGCCAAATACCAACCCGCAGCTTTTGCTGCAATGGAAGGCATTTTTGTGACAGAAACGGAAGGATCCGAGATCGTTTTGATAGGACAACCCAATATGTTGGAAAAGAAATTAGATAATAAGATAGCGGTTCCTAATGTCCTAAGTTTTTTAACCTATCAAAGTTGGGATGCAGAGATACTGGGAATGGATAAATTCGAGCCTGAAGAGTTACCGGATAATATACCATTGCTGTATTATTCATATCATATTATGGCGGGGTTAGGTACTATCTTTATTGGTATAATGGGACTAGCAGCCTTTTTTCTATATCGCAAAAAACTGTATACTTTTAAGCCATTATTGTGGGTGATCCTGTTTCTGGCGCCATTTCCTTATATCGCTAACCTACTAGGCTGGTATGTTGCAGAATTGGGCCGGCAGCCTTATCTCGTTTATGGTCTTCTGAGAACAAAAGACGGAATATCTCCTACCGTAAGCTCTGGAAATACATTGTTTACTTTGATGGGCTTTATGGCGTTATACTTCCTATTAGGTATGTTGTTTTTACTTTTGGTAGGTCGAGTAATCAACCAGGGTCCTAAAGACGTTCAACACTAAATTTGAATTATGGAATTATTTTGGTACTTATTGATAGCCGTATTTATGGCGATGTTCTTTGTCTTAGATGGTTATGATTTTGGCGTGGGGATTATTCACTTGTTTTATGCTAAGGAAGAAAAGGATAAAGTAGTTGTAGCTAAAGCGGCAGGTCTTTTTTGGGACTCCAATGAAGTCTGGTTTGTGGCAGCAGGCGGGATGCTCTTTATGGCTTTCCCAGTGTTATACGCCTCGGCGTTTAGTGGTTTCTACTTACCATTAATTATAGTTTTGTGGTTGATTATTTTTCGAGCTATCGGGCTTGAATTTAGAAACCTTCTGCCTAATAAGATGTGGCATAGTATATGGGATGTCTCTTTTGGAGTGTCTAGCTTATTGTTAGCATTGTTTTTTGGTATTGCGCTTGGGAATATTGCAAGAGGAGTGAATTTGGGTAATGTGGTGGATGGAGTTGCGACACAAGAGTCTATCTATTTCTTCTTGCCACTTTGGGCAGATAATTTTAGCCCTTACCATTCGAGTCCTGGCGTTATAGATTGGTTTACGATTATTATTGGCTTGATTTCAATGGTGACGCTAGCCATACATGGTGCCACCTGGATAATCCATAAAACAAATGCCTCCATTAATGAAAAATTAAAGAATGTTATTACAAGATTAAATATAGCTTTAGTAATTTTAACTTTTTTCTCTTTGTTTATTTGGCAAACTATTGTGCCAAATGCGCTAGATAATTTCTTTTCAAAACCTTTGTTGTTGATTTTTCCTTTGCTGTTTTTTGCCTCTCTATTTGGCATGTTTGCACATAAAAAAATGAAAGATATTCATCGGTTTTATTTGTCCTCACTTATCATTATTGGCGGTATTACCTCTACTTTGGCATCTATGTTTCCAGTGATTATGCCTTCTTCAAACGATGTATGCGAGTCCCTTACCATTTATAATGCTTCCACTTCGCATGAAGGATTATCAGTATCTTCTGTTTGGGGTGTAATTGGGGTCATATTGGTCATCGTTTATTTGATTGTTCAAAATAGATTGAGGAGTGGTAAAATTGATGATATGGATTACGGCCATTAAGTATGAATGCAGGACTAATTGCACTTCTTAGTATTTCGCTCGGCATCTTTGGGGCAAATGCCTCTCGATGGATATACAAATTCCACTCTTTTGGGTTGATAGGGGACTCTATAATTGGCGTTTTTGGAAGTGTATTTGTAATTAAAACGATCGGTCGGTTTGGCTTTAATCCAGCAGCTATTGTTGCGAATGTAGATATTTCTATTGAATTACTAGCTTTAAATTTACTAGTTTCGTTCTTCAGTGGACTATATGCAGTGGTCATTGCCAGTAGGGTGAAGAAAAAATATTTATCCTAATGCATCCTCAACCATCCCAATACTCGGTTTTTATTAATGAGCCAGTGGGAGTCAGTTTGGCTTAATTGAAAGGTTACTCTTGAAGAGCCTTTGGATCCTGGATTCTGTTGGATGATTTCTATTTGATGCTCCATTACTCTGGAGACAATAGCTACGTGCCCGTAGCGGTTGAAAACGGTGCCATCGAATACAATCAAATCTCCTACTTGTGGTTCTGATACACTAGGATTTGTAAATTGTAATAAATTTCGCCTTTTATTCAATTGCCCATCTTTTACTTTTGGATCGAAAAAGCTGACCGCATGTCCATAGCTATCTGGCATCTTATGATTGTAGTATTCGTAATAGTACCGCTTAACAAATTCCACACATTGAAATTCTAAACCTAGGTTATAGCCGTCTTTCGTATTTCTCCTGACGACATTACCCACGGATCCATTATAGTATACATATACTTGATTCAAGCTATCTACTTTTTGTCCAATGATTTTTTGTTCATCGACCGCAGTGACTGGAGATGGGTAGTAATCCTTAATGAAGAAACCAATGGCTAATGCTAATAATAGTAGTAATAAAATTTTATTTTTCATTGTTGCGTATAAAATTTATTTCTAATCTCAAAGATTAGTCGATTTATTTGTTCTCTGTCTGGTCTATCCCGTAATTCAGACTGTTCAAAGGCTGTTTCCATGTTGCGTTGTAGTTCTTTGGCTAAATTCAATAATTCTTGGTAGTCAAATTTTCCATTTTTAATGTCTAGAAGGAAACCACGATTTGGACGTTTTACAAGGATTTTTTTTTCGGTGGCTATTTCTGTAGCCATCTCCAAAAGCCTAAAAGTATGCATCATGTTTTTGGCATCATAGTTTTTTCCGTGACTTTTAGTGTTTTGGTAACGGTTTTCGTTTCTATTGCTTACCCAATCCCAATACTCCTTGTAGGATTTGCAGTATTTTGAATACCCTTCTTTATTAAAATATAATAGCGCAATTTGTTTTTCGCCCTTAGGGATCGAGCTTAGACTTACCTCGTTAGATAGTTCATTTTTTATAATTCCAGCATACTTTATTGACGTGCTATGATATAGGCCATAGAGATTTTTCATGTGCGTAATACTGACCAGTCCACAATTTTCTTGTTTTAAGTGATTGAGTTCGAGATACTTAGCTAGAGGGCTTTCCCCGTGGTCATAGTTTATAT
>CAYRVZ010000038.1:0-9170 GCA_964427815.1 uncultured Saprospiraceae bacterium
GCACTAAATCCTCCACCGCTGCCTCCTTCTTTATCTACTAAAGGTATCTTATAATCTATTACTGTGGCACCTTCAATAACTATTCCTTCTTCAACCAATAAGGCGTCTAAAAGGGTTGACTTACCTGATTTTACGAGTACGCCTGTAATTGTCTGATCTTGGAAGCCAAGCATCGAAAAAACGACTGTATAAGTTCCAGGATCAATAGGAACAGAATAAGTTCCATCTAACTCCGTAGAAGCCCCTCCAATATATACACCATCCTTCTCTAGGATTATATTAGCAAAATCCAATGGTTTCCCAGTGTCATCTTTCACTGTACCTCGAAGTATGGTCTGAGCCGAAAGACTTAAACCGAAGGTTAAAAACATCATAATGAGGAGTATAGATCTTGTCATATCACCCTTTTTAATTCGTTAAAAATAAATGCTCCATTGTTTTGGAAGCACAATGATAGTTAATAATATATCACTATTCAAATCTTAGCAAAAAAATGTTATATTTTTTTTACCATTAATCTGCTAGTTGACATCTTGTAGCTTTTTTATTTGTCGCAAGAGGATAGCTGCCAATTTTTCTTTCGATTCTACTGTCCAACCCGCTATATGTGGAGATACGACCACATTAGTTCTTGCAAAAAGCTGTTTAAAGGCCTTCTTTTCCTTATTAGAGTATGTATTGGGTTTTTCATTTTCAAACACATCCAAACACGCGCCCCCTATTTGTTTTGTTGCAAGACCCACTACCAATAATTCAGTAGGTATCACTTGTCCACGAGATGTATTAATTAAGATGACCCCTTTTTTGCACTTATTTAGCTTATCGGAATCAAAAAAACCAATGGTTTCTGTTGTTAATGGCAGGTGGAAACTAATAATATCTGATTGTGATAAAAGTCGTTCTAGCTGCACATCGGACACATAACGAAATGATTTTGGAATGCGCTGCCTATATTTATCATACACTAAGATTTTTGACTGAAAACCTTGTAGCTTACGGGCAAATTGCTGCCCAGTATGCCCAAAACCAATAATCCCTATCGTCTTACCTTTTAATTCAAATCCCCGATTACCTTCCCTATCCCAGATCCTATTCTTTACTTCGATATCACTCTTTATCAAGTTATTTGCCAAAGCCAATAGCATGCCCATTGCGTGTTCACCTACGGCATTGCTATTACCGGCAGGAGCCCGAAACACCTTCACCCCTTTCTTTTTTGCGTAAGCTAAATCTATAATCTCTAAACCCGACCCTAGCCGCCCGATAAACTTTAACTTAGGGGCATCTTCGAGCATTGCCTGATCCATCAAGACCTTACTATTAATGATGATTCCATCATATTTAGCTATTTTTTTTCGCACTTCCGCCAAAGGCACTTTCGGTTCATAATCAACAGTATAATTCAATTTCTTCAGCCCTTCAATCAACAAGGGATGGACATCATCCGTTACATAGACATACTTTATTTTTGACATTTTCCTCTTTTAATATTCCTTTCCTTGCGGAAAAATAAGACCTTTACACAAAAATCTATGAAACGCTTACCCTTATTATTATTGGTTACTGTCTTTGCCTGTCAATCCAAGCCAAAAGACCAAAACACACCGCCAAAAGATCAATATTTCTTTGCACTCTATCATCGGTACATAGCAGATAGTGACGAATCAAAAACAGAATTTCTATCGACCCAAGGCAATTCTTTAACCACCGCTAAGCCACATAGTTTTGAGGAGGGTGTATTTTTTAATGGAGGAGTCATGGATTGTAAAGAGTCCAAAAACGCCACCCCTACTAAATATACTGTCGATCGCCGAGATGGCTTTCCAGCAAAAATTGAAATAAAGATTAAGAATGTCCTTGATTTTAGTGCCCCCGCTCCACTTTTTAAAGGTTTTGTTGCCAAAAAAGAAAAAGAACGCATCAGTATCAATGCCAAAACACCTCTGGGCGAAAATGACCACTTAATCCTCCTAATCATAGATACAAATGGCAAGGATGTTAGAAAAGAAATTAGCGGCCCCTATCAATTCCCATACACATTCAGCATTAAGGATATGAATCTAAGTTTCCCTGCATCTATTTCAGGTATCTATCAGCAAAAATTTGAGTTCGCCGAAAAAAACGCAAATATGTCAGTTCTCTTGGAGTATTACGCCCCCGAATTACAACTAACCATGGATAATTGAGCAAGGATTAAACTTTTTGACTTAGTTCTAGTCATACTATCAAATATGCAAATTGAATGCAGGAAAGCACCGAGATTGATGCAAAAATCGTCCATTTTCTTCAAAATGGAGACATGAACAAAGGATTCAAACTATTGATAGAAAGCTATCAACAAAGGTTATATTGGCACATTCGAGGCATTGTTAAAAATCATGATGATACAAATGACGTCATTCAAAACACTTTCGTCAAAATATACAAAGGAATTCATGGATTTAAATCGGAGGCTCAATTATACACTTGGCTCTATCGAATTGCCACTAATGAATCCTTAACTTTTTTGCGCAAGCGAAAAACGACTGACACCATGGACGATATTAATTTTAGGCAAGAAGCAGCCCCTCATCATGATGAAAAAACAACCCTAGAATATCTTTCGTTGGCCCTCGAACAGCTACCCGAAAAACAATGTATTGTTTTTAATTTGCGCTATTTTGAAGAATTGTCTTATGCGGACATTTCAAAAATAACCGGCACTTCGGTAGGTGGACTAAAAGCCAATTATCACCATGCCATTAAAAAGCTAATCGTCTATCTAAAAGAAAAAAACATCCACTAATATGGAAGACTTTAATATTAAAAAAGATTTGGAGCAACTCAATCCACTTTTGAAAAAATTAAGAAAGCAGGAAGCCAATGAAATTCCTAGCGAATACTTCAAGAGCTTGCGCCAAAATATACACGCACAAACCGTTGATAAAGAGCTTGTTAAGCCGAATATTATTTTTCAACATCCGGTCTTTAAAATAGCAGCGAGTGTGGTTATTTTAATCGGGATAGGAGTTGGTTCCTATTCCTTTTTAAACCAAAACAAACAACAAACAGCAACCCTTACATTGGAGGATTTATCTACTTCTGAAATCCTGGACTATATCGACGAAAACATTACTGATTTTTCGGACGATGAGCTCGTGTTACTACTCTCAGAAGGTGAACTTTAAAAACAACAATATGAAAAATAATTTAAGTTTTGTGTTACTACTTTTTTTAGCATCTAGTGTATTTGCACAAGGTCAGAAAAAGGAAAGGGTAAAAGCCTTTAAAGTGCAATTCATCAATGAACATTTGGCCTTGACTGGCGCCGAAAAAGAAAAATTTTGGCCCATCTATGACCAATTCTCGAAAGATAGGAAAGCGCTGCACAAAAACAGACCCAGACACAACGAAATTGAATCCATGTCTGACGCTGAATTAACACAATTAATAGAAAGTCAGCTACAAACAAAAGAACAGATGATCGTCTTACAACGAAAACTGTATCAAGATCTAAAGCAGGTAATACCCCTCAAAAAGATCGTAAAATTACATCATGCAGAAAAAAAGTTTAGGCATAAAATTGCCAAAAAAGCTAGAAAGCATCATCGGAAGCCTATCGATTAAGTATTGTTGTCGAGCCAAAATCTATTGAACATCAGATGCTTGTATTGACTTTTGACTTTCGTTAAGCAACTAATACCGGAGTTCGGCTGCTCTCGACAGCAATCGAACTCCGATTTTTAAATTGTTAGGGAGCGAACTCTAGCAGATTAGTGATTTACTTTGAACCCTGACGCTAATATCCCTACTCAATCACTATTTTTTTTGCTACCACTCCGCTATTAGTTTCAATTTTCAAGAAGTATTCGCCAGCGCATATTCCTTCTATATGGCTTCCTTGTGAAATCCATGGCTCACCAATCGCTACGCGCTTAGCGATCCCACATCGTTGGCTTCGCGCCTAGCATGACAGCTTATTTAGTTCTTGGCATCTTTTCTAATACCTACCTATTTAATAACATTTAATTTTGGATTTGTTTGATGGAGGTTAAAAATGTAAGCTGTGCAATTTATTATACACCAGATGAAAATACAAAAAAAAACCGTTGCTTTGCAGTAAAACTTGAAACTTAACCAGCCAACGGCACACTTGTTTTTGTTTTTAGTCGCCCTTATTTATGGCGCTAACTATACCATTGCCAAAGAAGTCCTAGACAATAACTACATCGCCCCTAGTGCCTTTATACTGATGCGATTAGGTTTTGCGGTGACTTTGTTCTTCATTTTTTCTAGTCGTATGACCACCAAAAGAATAGAAAATAAAGATTGGCTTAGACTGATTATTAGTGGATTTTTTGGGGCTGCGGCGAATATGCTCCTGTTTTTTTATGGGTTAAAACATACTACGCCCATCCACGCCTCTTTGATCATGACCACCACCCCTATCTTAGTGCTGGTGATTGCGTTAATATTGGGAAGAGAAATACTTTCCTTGCGAAAAATGCTGGGTATTTTATTGGGCATGACTGGAGCCATCCTCATTATCACAAATGGCCAACAACTTGAATTTTCTGGAGGCACAGTCAATGGCGACTTGATGATATTTCTAAATGCCGCGAGCTATGGCATTTATTTAATCCTTGTCAAGGACTTGCTAGCAAAGTATCATCCATTGACTATCATCAAATGGGTGTTTCTTTTTGGGTTTATCTTTGTAATACCCTTTGGGCTCCCCCCCTTCTTAACAATCGGTTGGGAGACCTTTACACCAAAAATATGGTGGGCTACTGGCTACGTATTATTATTTACGACATTCTTTGCCTACTTACTAAATGTTAGTGCCTTGCGCGTTATTAGTGCGAGTACGGTGAGCTTTTACATATACTTACAACCCGTGCTGGCCACCACGATTGCGGTTCTGCTCAAACGAGACACACTAGAAGGAAAGGATATTTTATTCTTCGCAATGATATTCGTAGGAGTGTATTTGGTGAGCAAGACCTCTAAAAATGTCACAAATAAGGATTAAAAATAATGTATCGTCATTACAGATGAAGATAAAAAATAATAACGAATAAAAAATATTTAAAAAAAGCTGACCCCTAACGAGTTAGAAAATCATAAAAAAAGCATTTAAATATTAATGCGCATAACTACCTCACAAACTGCTAGTTATAACAACAAATTTAAAATTACAAAAAAAAATATTTAAAAAAATAACACTTCAAAATTAACAATGTCTGCTATTTTTTCCTGTATATTTACGCTCCACTACACAAATAAACACTGGAGAATGAAGTACCAAAATCGCCTGAATGCGCTATTTTCTGAGTTTACGGCAATGTCACAAAACGGAAACGTTCCGAATCTTGAGAAAACGGATTACAAGAAATTAATAGAACACTGTTTTTCGGAAGAAAAATACGAAGAAGGTTTAGAGATAAATGAAGCTGCTATTCAATTTTTTCCTTTTTCTCCAGAATTTGTGGTTAATAAAATTGAGTTGCTATTACTCATCGATCAGCCCTACTTGGCGCTCAATCTTTTTGAGTCCATTGATCATCTTACCTCTCTCTCCAGAAAAGCACAATTATTAAAAGCAGAGGCTTTAAATGCTTCTGGGAACACATCACAAGCCTTAGCACTTTTAGAGGCTATGGATAAAGAAAAGAAAGACGATTTTAGTGTCTATGCCTTGCAAGCCAAGATCATGGAAAGCTTACAGCAGTTTGACAACCTATACCAAGTCAATAAAAATCAGATCATGGCTTCGCCTCCTGAACAATTGGCTAGTCTATTAACTAAGCATTTGCTGTTTACGGAGCTAACGGAGAATTATATGGATGCTATTGAATTTTACCGAAAGGTGATCGATAAGCACCCATTCTCGAAAGAGGCTTGGTTTAATCAAGGCTTAGCTTTCAAAGCTGTGCAAACCTATGACGATGCGATTGATGCTTTTGAATTTTGCATTGCAATAGATACCAAGAACAAATATGCCTATCTCGAATGTGCCGAATGTTTTGAACTCAAAGGACAACCGAATCAAGCCGTTAAATACTACCACGAATTTCTTGCCCAAGAGGAAGAAATAGATCCAGAGGTTCTGACTAAGCTTGGCAAATGCTTTTTGAATGCTGAGGATTTTGCGCAAGCTCAGCAGATACTCATCAAAGCTGTTTTACTAAAACCGTTATCAGCAGAGGGTCATTTTCTGCTCGGCAGAACCTTCCTGGATAGCAATCAAGCCAAAAAAGCAATTGGTTCTCTCTCCCGAGCACACGAATTAGATCCTTTGAATGAATTTTATATTTTAGAATTAGCAGAAGCCTATCTTTTGGTTGATAATTTAGATAAAGCTCATTTCTATTTTTCGGAAGCAATAGATACCGCTCCAGATATTATCCATACATGGACAGCTTTCATCAGTTTCTTAATCCAAGAAGACCGGGTAGAAGAATTGGCTGACACCCTCGAAGGTGTTGAGGCTTATTTTGGGGTAGATGATGTTATTTACCTAAAGGTTGCCGCTCTATTTGCACTTAAGAAACGCAAAGAGGCGCTCTACTATTTAGGCGAGGCATTAAGTGAAGGAATGGGAAACATTGAGACGCTATTTGGTATTCTGCCAGATCTAGCAGAAGATAAAGAAGTCATTTCTTTACAATTTCAATATAAATAAGGCGCTAGTATTTCTATACTTGGAAGCGTTTAAAAATGCTTCCAACCCTGCGCTTTCAACGGATGAATATTGCCACCTTTCGTATGTAATTTTAGGCCATCCTCTTTGGACGTGATCTCACCCGCTATGAATAGATTGGGCAGCACTTTCACTTTGTCTAGGTCTTTAGGGTCAACCGTAAAAAGCAACTCATAATCCTCTCCTCCGTGCAATGCGATTGTAATCGGATCCAAATTAAATTCATCAATGGCCGTAAATTGGGCATCCACATGTATGGGAACGCCCGATTCTTCGACATAAGCGCCCACGCCTGAAGCTTTGCAAATATGCATCAAATCGGACGCCATTCCGTCCGAGATATCAATCATGGCAGTAGGTATTAGATTCGCTTGCGCAAATTGCTCTATCGTTTCTTTACGGGCTTCAGGTTTTAAAAAACGGCTGATAAATTCTTGTCCTTTCTCTAATTCAGGTTGTATCTCTGGATGCTCTTTAAAGATTTGCTTTTCTCTTTCGAGAAATTGTAAACCCAAATAGGCATTGCCCAAATAGCCTGTTACACAAATCAAGTCGCCTGGTTTAGCCGTGTGCCGATAGACAATTTTTTCTTTTGGGGCAACCCCAATCGCCGTCACACTGATCACAAGCCCTTGCAATGAAGAAGCGGTATCGCCTCCGACCAAATCAACTTGATACGCTTCACAAGCCAAACGCACACCCTCATAAAACTCCTCTAAAGCCTCCACCGAAAACCGATTGGAAATCCCCAAAGAAATAGTTATTTGCTTAGGCTGCGCATTCATCGCATAAATATCCGATAAGTTGACAATAACAGCCTTGTACCCCAAATGCTTCATCGGTACATACATCAAATCAAAATGAATCCCTTCTAAAAGCAAGTCTGTAGAAACGACTGTTTCCAATTCTCCATACTGCATCACCGCTCCATCATCTCCGATGCCTTTAATGGTAGAAGAATTGATGGCATTAAAATCTTTCGTCAAATGATCGATTAAACCAAATTCGCCGTATTCACTGATTTCTGTTCTTTTGGGCTGATGCTCTTTCATAGTTTTTATTTCTGGGTCAAAAGTAGTGCTTTTTAGGGATTTAGCACTTGTTTTATTTGGGTAACCAAGCATCAACAAGAAATGAAGTTGATGGTTACTTACACCTAATAAAAAAAACCTTACCACCCAAGCGGATGATAAGGTTTAGAAAGCGGCGCCCCTTCAAGGACTTGAACCTTGGACCTACGGATTAACAGTCCGGCGCTCTAACCAACTGAGCTAAAGGGGCAAATTCAGTTGTAAAAAAAACTTTTCAGTACTTCTTACGTGAATTAGGATTGCAAAGGTACTATCTTTCATTTATTATTGCAATCTTTACAGCAAAAAAAATAAAATGAGTTTACTAACAGTTGGAACCGTTGCTTTGGACACGATTGAAACAGCCTTTGGAAAAAGAGAAAGAGTGGTCGGAGGTGCAGCCATGTATATAGGTTTGGCAGCATCGAAGTTTACACAGCCCATTAATTTAGTGTCCGTAGTGGGCGGTGATTTTCCAAAATCTGAGCTAAAATACATGGAATCTTTGGGCATAGACCTGAGTGGATTGCAAGTAAAAGAGGATGAAAAGTCTTTTTTCTGGGCAGGCAAGTACCACGACGACCTAAATGGTCGAGATACATTGGCTACAGAATTGAATGTATTGGCAGATTTTAATCCCATTTTGCCAGAGGCCTACAAGAAGCCTGACTATGTGATGCTTGGCAATTTGACTCCTGAGATCCAGATGCAAGTATTGGATCAACTAAAAAAACGGCCCAAGCTAGTTGCGATGGACACGATGAACTTTTGGATGGACGTAGCGTGGGACTCCTTGATGAAAACTATCAAAAAAGTGGATATGCTGCTCATTAATGACGAAGAAGCCCGTCAGATGTCAGGAGAACACTCCCTCATGAAGGCCGCCAAGGTCATTTTAAAGATGGGTCCAAAGATTTTGGTCATCAAGAAAGGAGAACACGGAGCCCTACTCTTTCAGGACAATGATGTCTTTTTTGCGCCCGCACTTCCCCTCGAAGAAGTGGTCGATCCTACTGGAGCAGGAGATACTTTTGCAGGCGGCATGATGGGATATCTAGCTATGCAAAATCGCTTATCCAAACCTAATTTCAAAAAAGCCATTATCGTAGGGTCTGCCTTAGCGTCTTTCTGTGTTGAAAAATTCTCGAATGAGCGTATGAAAGAAATCACACAAGACATGGTTCGCTTGCGCATAAAGGAATTTGAGAAATTGGTAAAATTTGGTTCACCGCTATAAGACAGTAAAAAGCTTCGTGAATGAAATCACGGAGCTTTTTTAAAGTATCACATAAACAACCTAAATATCCTTTTCCTTCATGCACTTTCAACGCCCAGGTTACCACCTACACAAGATGGGACATTAGGCAATGTTGTTGAGCTATTAGAAATTAATTACTATCTTTGAACCATAGCAATCC
>CAYRVZ010000038.1:9270-15753 GCA_964427815.1 uncultured Saprospiraceae bacterium
CTAAAACCTATGTACCATGATAGTTTATCGTGTTCTACTCCTATGTTTGTCCATTCTATCGTATCGTTCATAAAGAAAGCCCACGCCTTTTATAAATAAAGACGTGGGCTTTTTTTGGAATAAGCCGGGAACGAGATCAGACACTCATCAACCCCTTATATTTTTCTTCTAATGCATAATATTTAGCATTCAATTCATCAACTTCCTCCTTCCAAACGGTCTCTAAAGACTTGATACTACTTTGAAATCCTTCTGCTTCTGCTTCATATTTATTCCTCATTGTTTCGATACTGATATCATCTGACACCTGTTGTTTAAGCAGCGTCAGTTGCTCTTCATACTCTAACTTAACCTTCGTGGAAACCTCTTTCAAAAGACTCAGGTCGCTCTTCAAACTTATGATCTCTTTTTTGTAAGCCATAATTTTTAATTCGTGCTCCTTGTTGCTTTTAGTTTTTTCAATTTGCACAAGCTCCATATCCTGCTCTGCCAGCATAATTTTTTTATACAGGATCTTGAGTTCTTTTTCCAGTGCATCTGTCCGCGTTTTAAAACCCTTCATTTGACTTTGTAAAGCGTAAAACTTTTTCTTATAGGCTCCCCAAATCCACTTGCCTAAACCAAAAGCCATCAAAGGCAATACTAATAGCGCCAAAACGGCACGAAAACCTGTCAACTCCACTAAACTAAATAATAAAACCATCACCTTGCACTTTTAAGAATTCAATTGATTACAAAGATATAAAAAAGACTAATAAAAGCGCAATTTTTTTTAACTGTATAAAAAAGGCTTACCTTCACCCAAAACATCGAAAATGGAAAACTTTTTAGATACAAAAATGACCGAGTACAGTCATGGGGCGGGCTGCGGCTGCAAAATATCCCCTAAAGTCTTGGATCAAATCCTAGCCACAACAGAAACACCTGAAATATTTCCTAATTTAATTGTGGGAAATGGGGACAGAGATGATGCGGCTGTGGTCGATCTAGGAGATGGAACTGCCATCGTATCTACGACTGATTTTTTTATGCCTATTGTTGATAATCCGATTGATTTTGGGCGCATTGCCTCTGTCAATGCGATTAGTGATATTTATGCAATGGGCGGACAACCATTGATGGCAATTGCCATATTGGGATGGCCGATAGATAAACTACCTGCAGAAGTAGCTAATTTAGTCATCGAAGGAGCCCGTCAGGCATGTGCAGAAGCTGAAATTCCCTTGGCAGGTGGGCATAGTATTGATAGCCCAGAGCCTATTTTTGGATTGGCTGTAACTGGACGAGTAAATATTGACCAATTAAAAAAGAATGGCGGAGCGACAAAAGATTGTGTTTTCTATTTAACCAAACCCATCGGAGTCGGAATTCTGGCTACCGCACAAAAACGAAAAATCTTAAAGCCTGAGCATCAACATATCGCGCGAGACTCTATGGTCATCATGAACAAAATAGGCGCCACTTTTGCCCAATTACCGTATGTAAAAGCGTTGACAGATGTCACAGGATTTGGTATTTTGGGCCACTTAAAGGAAATGTGCGAAGCTTCTTCCGTCAAAGCCCAGATTGATTTTGAGGCTATTCCGCTTCTAGGTAAAGAGGTCATTGATTACTACATAGCTCAGGATTGTTATCCAGGAGGTAGTAAGCGCAATTGGGCAAGCTATGGACATGTAGTTGGACAACTAACGGACTATCAACGCACTATACTCACAGATCCGCAGACTAGTGGTGGTTTATTGGTTGCCGTAGAGCGAGATTCTGCCGCTGAATTTGAGACGCTTGCGCAAAAAGAAGGGATGCACCTAAAACCCATAGGGCATTTTGTTGACCATGCCAAGCAAGCGCATTTGATTGAAATAGTAGGCTAATGGCTTTGGCGTACAACCTTCTGCGGGCGGAGGTTGTACGCTGCACTGGCTCTATCAGTCGTTGATATACCACCGAGCATAAGGTTGTTTCAAGCGTATCAAATGATACTATCGGTTTGGCTATGAAAAAAATTTTTTAAGTGTTTTGGTTAATTGTTGGTAGAAATAAAAAGACGTAAAACAATAGTTGCCCATCTTCACCCCAAAACCTGTAGCCAAGAAAGAATTAGCGAGATAGTAAATGGGTTTTGCACCTTATGTCTCCTTTTTAAAGGAGATTTTGAGGATTACAGTAGGTTAGAAAAAAATTAGTCAAGTGAATGCCTAACGCTGCTATTTCAAAGCAACGATGACCGAAATTTCAATATTCACATTGAGCGGTAACTTGGCAACTTCTACTAATTCTCTAGCGGGGGGATTTTTTCCGTTAAAAAATGCTGCATAGACCTCGTTGATTTGTGCATACTGACCCATGTCTTTCACAAAAACTGAAGCTTTGATTACATCCGCAAAGGTGGCGTTCATTTCCGTCAGGATAGCCCCGACATTTTCAAGTACCTGTTTGGTTTCTGCTTGGATATTATCCGTCACCAAAGTTTTAGTTTTGGGATTGATGGCCACTTGTCCTGAGACAAAAGCGATGTTACCCAAAGAGACTGCTTGGCTATAAGGCCCTACTGGCAAGGGAGCATTAGACGTATTAATTATTTTTTTCATAAAGCTATGATTACTCTGTTTTTGGACAATCATTATTTGGGCTAGAGGAAGATTACACCGCGGATACTATAAGCAAAAAAAGCCCCAAGGTCTATGCCCTGGAGCTAATTTCATTTTTTACAGACACCAAAAGACGGTGTTATTCGAATACTTCTTCCTCTTCACCTTTGATAACGACTTGACCTTTGTAGTATAAGTCACTACCTACCCAGTAAGAGTGGTGGTACAAATGCTTTTCTCCTGTAGTTTTACAAGTAGCAATTTGAGGAGCAGTAGCTTTATAATGCGTTCTTCTTTTACGCTTACGTTGCTTTGATATCCGTGATTTAGGATGTGCCATAATTCAATATTTAAGTCAGCTAGAAACTAGCTTAGTTTTTCAATTTTTTCAATTCAGACCAAATGTCTTGTTTGTCGTCAGGTTCTTCAATCGGTTCCGATGTCAAATATTTTTCAATTTTCGCATCACAAGGTACCGTATCTAGGCATTTTTTAATAATTGGCACCGCTACAGTAATAGTCTCAAGGATATAGGGTGCAATATCAAAAGTAGGAGTTCCTGGATGTATAAAAATGACTTCTCCTTCGATTCGTTCATTCTCATCAAACTGAACCACTAGTCTAGACATACCCTCAACAGGCAATTCAATTGCCGTAAGGCATCTATCACAGGTGGTCAATTCTACACCTTTGAAAGCAATTTCAAAGTCCATCAAACTAGCTTGTTTGTCAAGCAAGATGTGCACATCAAAATCACCTTTCACTAAGGAATCCTGAAACTGTAAAAAGAACTTTTGGTCTATCTTAAAATCAAATTCATGGATACCGATACTAAAGCCTTGAATTGGTAAAATGTGCTTTACATTTGTATCCATAATGTGCTAATTTTAAGGGAGTGCAAAGATAAAGATGTTTTTTGGAATTTCCAAGTTTTTTGGGGGATTTTGGCAGATGCTTTGTACACGTTGCAAAATACATCTACAAAAAACCAATCTAGATTTTTATGGGTACTTTTTTTCCAAATGGATAAACGCACCCAGGTAAAAAAATCAAACAATGCCTAACGTGTCATTAGCTTCTACAAGCCCTTACTTTCCAAAAACTCTGTCACCACTCTATCAAATACATCCTTGATATAGGCTTTTTCAGATTTTGCCAACTCTTTAATCTTCAATAATTTTTCTTTATCCATCACAAAAGTCACCCGCTTTTTCTCTGGCGCAACCTTTTCGACTATCATCTTACTTTGCGCAAGTGTACCCCGAATGAGCAAGTCGATACCAGCCATTCGCTTACTTTGCTTAACCTCTTTGACTGGAACAGTGTCAAACAGACCGCTCATACTTGCAGCAAAAGACTTCCTCGCCTTCTTAGGAGCGCTGGAAGGCTTATGAGCTTCCGACTTATCGATGACCTTATAAACTTTTGTTTGTTTAGGTCTTTTGATAGGTTTTTTAGCACCCAATAATGGACTGTCATCCTTGAAGGTATCTTTATGATCTTCTTCAAAAATCAAGTCCAAACTTTGAAACATTTTCTTACTCACTTGGCGATTATTATAGTTAATTAAGTCAATTGATCCGCATAAACATTAGTCGTTTTAGGTTCTTTAACACCCTCTACCCTACCGATAAATTCTTCGGCTAAAGCCAAATAATCTTTAGCCCCATTAGACCTTTTTGCGTAAGCGAATATATCTTTACTCTGTGCTGGTGCTTCAGCCAAAGAAACATTTTCTCTGATTTTTACATTGAATACCAACTCTCCAAAGTACTTTTCTATCGTCTCAACAACTTCTCTATTTAAGATTCTACGCTTATCGTACATCGTGGCTATTACACCACCAATCTGCAACCCCTTATTAAGTCTAAAGCGAACCTTGTCTATTACTTGCTTAATTTTAGCAAGACCTTGTAAGGCCAAAAATTCTGTTTGCAGGGGTACGATTACATACTGGCTGCAAGTCAAGGCATTTAGCGAAAGCAACCCCAAAGAAGGCGGGCAATCGATGATGATATAGTCATACTCTTCTTGCAAAGGCTCAAATAGCTCTCGTAAGATATATTCTCTGCCTGCTTCGTTCATCAATTCCATTTCGGCGCTTGATAAATCCAATGTAGAAGTAATTAAATCCAAATTTTCTTTATAGGTAACTGGCGTCAATTCTGCTTCTCCTCGAAGTGATTCATATATAGACTTAGGCTGCCTTCCTATGCCTAATGCGAGCGTTAAATTTGCTTGTGGGTCCAAATCTACCAACAAAACTTTCTTTCCAAGCTCGACCATCCCTGCGCCTAAATTAATTGCGCTCGTCGTTTTTCCTACACCGCCTTTATGATTAAGAAAAGAAACAATAGTTGCCATAGTGTTCTGATTTTTAGGTTATAGCTTGACAAATAGCTCTATTAAGCCAAGTCTTCAAGCTTTTCAAAAGAATAAGTCACAAAGATATGAATTAACCTGACTACATATCAAACAAATCATACAAAAATGTTTTTTTTTATTCTTCGCTTTACATAAATAGACTCTTATTTGGTTCTAAAAAAAATAATTTGAAATAATTTGGTTTCAATTTGACATTTAAAACAATTTGGTTTACCTTTGTGGCGAACTTAAAACAAATAGCATGAATCGTATCGAAATTAACAGGAGGTTTATTGAAGCTTTCCATATACTAGAAAACAAAGGGATCATCGTCAGAAATGATCGTCAGAAAGGTCTATCCATGCTTGCACAAAAGATTTTTGGCAACAAACAATATGGTCACCAAATTGGCAACATTCTCAAAAAAGAACGAAATATCACTTATGAAGCTGTCACGCGGTTTTGTGACTTATATAATGTCAATGAGGACTATGTACTGAAAGGTATCGGATCGCCTTTCGGCGAAAACAAAAAAAGAGGCCAGATCTGTTATTTACGTGATCAGGCGGCTGTAGCCGGTGATTCTGTTGGCACACAAGCTCGAAGTGAGTATGCTGAGACTTTCTTTTCATTACCTGACTTAGGCGGTAATGGCTACTTGGCCTTCCCCGTAGAAGGCAATAGCATGGAGCCACGAATTTTTTCGGGTGACTTATTAATTTGTCAGCCCCTAGAAGATTTTTCCCAATTAAAGGATAATGATATCTATACCGTCGTCATCAATGAGAGAGTCTTTGTCAAATACATCCGAAAAATCTACGAGGAGGATGAATATGGCCAAAAAGCCGTCACTAAGCTTAAGCTGATTTCTGCAAATTATTTAGAACACGATCCTTTTATGGAGGATGTAACACCCAATACCAAAATATATAAAGTCGTCAAACGATTGCAAGACTTTAATTAGACAAACTTAGTTTTTCTCATTTACTGCTGCATGATTGCGGTCAGCAGTAAGTACACTACTTGTTTTGCGGTAGGTAGTGACGAGATTGTTTTTTTACTCATTACTCAAAAACGTCTCAAGTTTCAGCGGAGCGCTTCCTGATAAAAGTATCGGAAGCGCTTTTTTTATATTTGACTTAATCCTTCTCCTCCAAAGGATCGATTAGTTTTCAAAATTGATTTTTTAAGTAGAAATCCATAACGATTGCCTAATTTTTGAACTAACTCCAAATTCTACCAGCCTATCGTTAACTTTTATCGCACCAAAATGACGGATTAGAAAAAAACAGCCATCTCTTCCAATGTCTTTCGGCTCAGATTGGGTACTTCTACTCCGTCAGCAGGAAAACCAACAGGAATAACCAAATACGGTCTTTCGTTCTCAGGGCGATCCAATATTTTCTGTAAAAATTTCATTGGACTCGGCGTATGCGTCAAAGCGACTAATCCCGCTTGATGAATTGCGGTCAATAAAAACCCACAGGCAATACCTATCGACTCATTAACATAGTAGTTTTTGGTTTGGCTG
>CAYRVZ010000039.1:0-15418 GCA_964427815.1 uncultured Saprospiraceae bacterium
GTTTTTAATAATAAGACAAATAAAAAAACGGTCCTAGATGTAAAAGCTTTCTTTGTAGCCATCGGACACAAACCTAACACGGGCTTTTTAGGCGGTGCAATGGAAATGGATGAAGTGGGTTACTTAATTGCCAAGCCTGGTTCTTCAAAGACTTCGATTCCTGGTGTTTTTGCTTGTGGAGACGTACAAGATAGAGAATATCGACAAGCAGTTACAGCAGCAGGTTCTGGTTGTATGGCAGCATTGGATTCTGAACGTTATCTCGTCGCAAAAGGAATTGCTTAGTTTACCCCACGCAGGCAGGTATATTTCACATTTAGACGTTGCTGTTGGGGCGTTGCAAACGCCCCAACAAGTTTCGTTTTTTGGCACGGGATTTGCAATGTCTCTAGTATCAGCATTGAAGCTGTTTCCCACCAAGTTAAATTCACCTCACACACCTTTAAGTATTCTCTCCAAATGGCGTTTTGCCCGGAATCTTAAAACTGTGAATTATGAAATTTAATCTTAAAAATTCAATCTTATTTGTTGCGTTTATCTTTGCAACAACTTTTTCTTTTGCAACTGTTATTCAACCTTTAGCTGGAAGTAGTACAGAAGCTGGCAACCAAATAGAATGGGAAGTTGATAATATGATTGATATTCAATTTTTTATCATACAGCGTTCTTTTGATGGCGTGAATTTTATGCCTATCGCAACGAAACAAATTTCAAAAAATACAACGTATAATTTTCTTGATAAAAAAATGGGTGGAAAGACTTGTTTTTACAGAATCGTTAAAGTTGGAAAAGATGGAGTAGGGGACTTTAGTTCTGCTATTACATTAAAATAAAAAGTTTTCTTTTTTCCGGGAGAAAACACTAAAAAGGGCTATCGTTACGATAGCCCTTTTTTTTATGTCTGGGGCCTAAGAACCTAATTTGCAACTTCAAAAATTAGCGTGTTAAAGGCCAATAGCGTAAGATATAAATATTATATAAAGCTAAATAATCCAATCCATTACTTCTCATGGGAGGAGCCCAATCTTTTCGATACCCATCGGTATCCCAATTGTTAGACGACCATCTGTTACCTTCCCAGTTAACAATATTATCACAGTCAAATCCTTGTGGCCAATAGTCAGCACCTCCCCCATAGGGCCACGTCGTACGTACTTTTTTGTTATCATGACAAGGCCCGTCCAAAGGAGCGCTTGCCAAAAAAGATTGATAAAACGCTTGACCGCCTATTTCGTCTGCCATTGATTTTCCTTTTGGAAAAAGAACATCATTACCAATTAATAATATTTCTTTTTTGAGTTGCTTTTCGATTTTGAGCAACCTTCTTAGTTTTCGTTTCTTTAAAAAACTAAAATCAGTATAGCCGGCAATCTGCTTATAGTAAAAATCGGTATTAAAACCACCACCAACTCTAGGCATTAAGTTATATATCATTCGGTTGAAACCAGATTTACGTGTGGTACTATCTTGCAAGACCTCATTGGCTTTTTTTAAGCCGTACAATGTCGGCGTGACATCCCCTCCTTCACATTCCGATAGTTTGACCCATTGCCCACAGATTTCCTTGCTATTGGGTAGTACGATGTGGTTTCCTTTTATCTGAGTGACTAGGGCATTACTAATTTTTTGCATGATCGATATCGGATGGAAGGTCTTTCCAGCACAGGTTGTGATACTCGCTTCTTGCGGAATAAACTTTTTGAGAAAAAGAAACCCATAGAATAGATTAATGATTTGGTCATGACTAACAAAATGTTGTTGATTGACTAGATAACATAAGGAGTCTATGGGTTTGCAAGCATCTAATGGTACACTGTTAATGCCCCCAAAAGCTCCTCCAATAGCGTCCACATTCCAAGATTCATCAGTGGGATCATGTAATATATCTTCTAAATTTTGACCCGCATCACAACGTATCATAAAACCGTTATATCCCGAATAATCTGGGGTAAAAATCTTGTCTTTTTTGACACGTGCATCCCAGTTTCTATGACAATTATTCCACCATCCGATATGGGTTGCGCTCACTAAATCATCTGCACAAATCAGTTCTTGATTGACGCTCCTTTTTGCGTAAGTTCTATCCAATAAGTGCTGCGTGTGCATATCCAAACGGCGTATGGCTTGAAGACCTAAAAAAATATTTTCTAAGGCTGTATCTTGTGTTAGTTTATCTCCTTGTCGTCGTGCAATTTCATACTCAGTGGCTAGAAATACAAACATCCATCCCGACTGTGTGAGGGTCTCCGAACCAAAATCCAACCAATTAAAGCGATGATCAGGATTGTCGCGAGGTAGGTCTTTTTCCCCAAACCAAGAGATACCAAAATTATTGCAGTCTCCATCCATACGGTGATTGAGACGTCGGCCTACTACTCCAGCTCCATTAGGTGAAATATAGAGATTTGTGGCAGGTAAACCATATCCTTCTTTAGTAAAATAACAAGCGGACGAGTCTTGCGACAAAACCAGTCCAATACCATCATTGATACAACCACTTGGATGCCTGTCTTGCACGATGAAATGCTTGAAAAACCTGTTTTTATATTGTCGATAGGTTTTTTGAAGGACTTGATTAGAGTTAGGCTGCCCAATGATAAACATAGGGAGTAGTACGGCTATCCCAAAAGCAAGTAACTTTTTCTTTGTCATGCACAAATATACAAAAAAAATTACCTTTCATTTTTTTGTTACAATGTATCTAATTAGTTGTAGGAGAATTGTCCGCAAGACATTTGAACGTCCGCATTTGACAAATGAACGCCGTAGGCAAATGAACGTCCGCAGGACAAAATGAACGCCGCAGGCATCTAAACGTCCGCAGGACAAATTGAACGCCGCAGGCATTTGACAAAAAAAAACAGGCTACCTATCTAGGTAGCCTGTTTAAGTTCAAGGAACAATGCCTATCTCAGGTACATGTTAAATTCAACACGTCTGTTCATCTTACGACCCGCCTTGGTCATATTATCAGCAATAGGTTGTGTTTCGCCATAACCCGCATGACTCATTCTATTGGGGCTAATTCCTTTTTTGACAAGGTAATTGTAGCAAGTTTTCGCCCGTCCCTCAGAAAGTTTCAAGTTGGAGGAAGCACTACCTACGCTATCCGTGTGACCACTAATGCTTAAACTGTAATCAGGATATTTTAGCATCATGGCAGCAATTTCATCCATGATGGCAGTAGAAGTTGAAGCCAAAGTTGTTTTTGCGGTATTGAACTGAATGTTCTTTGTCGCAAAAGTCAATCTTGCCTTATCTTCCTTTTTCATTTCAGGGCAGCCTTTGTTCGATTTTGTACCAGCTTTGTTTGGACACCTGTCCTGACTATCCACAATGCCGTCACCATCCGTATCAGGACATCCATCATGCTCTAATAAACCTTTTACATTTGGACATTTGTCTTTTGGATCAATCGTGCCATCACCATCTGCATCAGGACAGCCATTGACGGTACCTTTCATGTCAGGACAATCATCTATGTCATCATTGTACCCATCACCATCACGGTCTTTAATGGGGCAACCATTATTTGAGCTAGGTCCTTTTTCATTTGGACATTTATCATCGGCATCTAATACACCATCACCATCTGCATCTTTTTGCGGACAACCCTTTAGCGCAATAGTTCCTTTTTCATTTGGACATTCATCATCTGCATCTGCAATACCATCGCCATCCGCATCAGGACAACCATTTAGAGCCGCTAGACCCTTTACATTTGGACATTTGTCGTCTTTGTCCACAATACCATCTCCATCGGAGTCAGCAGGAGGTAATTCAACGGGTTTTTTAACTGCTGGTGCTCCAAAATCAAACATAAACCCTAGTGAATGTTGAAGACTAGAATGTAAGTCAGAAAGTGCATAACGATATTTAGTTTCGGCGTTAAAATAGACCCCATGACCTAACCGAAAATCAATACCAAGTCCAAGAGGAAATTGTAAATCCGCTTTTCTTTCTCGGTTATTCATCATTCCGCCGGCGCCAAAAACTAGGTACGGTGAAAGAAACTTAGAGCGTGCAGTATGCAATTTAAAAAGTGCATCTGCACCATAAAACATCGTGCTTGGACTTGTATGACCAAAAGAGTCAATAGGGAAGCTATTAGCCCCCAGTCTTAGGGGTATGCTTATGTCTAAATACTTCTTAATTCCTTTATGGAAGATAATTTCAGCTCCATGACCCATATCCCCAAAATTAGTATTCAAATCCTTAAAAAGATCCTTTTGTAGTGGAGATTGGTAGTCTAACCAAATTTGGCGAAAGCCAATTCCCCAGTTTGTTGTTTTTGTAGTTGCTTCCTGAGCGGAAATGCTAGAACTAGCAAAAAACAGTACAATAAAAATAAGAAAGCCTTGCTTCATTACTGAAAGTTTTGTGATTGAAAATAGTTTAAGTGTAAACTTAAAGCAAATATAGTAAAAAGATAGATACAAATAACTTAAATGGCAAAAAAAAGCCATATTTAGTACTTTGGCTATTAAAAACTTAGTGGACAAATAGAAAACACTTAGGTCAATAGACCACGTCCTTCTTTGTTGATTTGCTTATTTTCATCCAAAACACGACAAATTTTGTCTAGTAATCCATTGACGAATTCTTTACTCTTATCTGTGCTGTATGCTTTTGCCAGTTCAACATATTCGTTGATTGTTACTTTGGTGGGTATGGTTGGGCAATTTAGAAATTCAGCTATTCCCATTTTTAACAAAATCATATCGACCGTGGCAAGCCGATCGGATTCCCAATTTTTTAGCTCAGGAACAATGATTTTTAGTAATTGCTCATCATTCTGACCTAAGTATCGGGTGAGTTCTTTGCCAAAGGCATTTACGGCATCGGTATCTGGAAGGTATTCTTTATAAAAATCCGCTTCTTTGGGAAGAGATTTAATTAGCTTTTTGGTTGCACCGATGACCAGAGAGTCATCGTCTATCCAACTTGGATAATGTGCCCAGATTGTTTCTATAAAAATTTCACTTTCTTTGACGCAGTACTTGTAAAGGGCTAAAATTATCTCCCGTACATCTTCATTAGTGGTTGCTGAATTTAAGATGAAGTTTTCATATAAATTTTGATTGGCTTTTATAAACTTCTTGTAAGTAACCTCAGCCATATCATCTCCCGCTTTTTCTACGAATTCTCCTTTTTTTATAGTTTTTTGGATATAAGGATCTTGTACAAAAGATTGAATTAATTCATTGTTAAAGAGCTTTGCAGAAAAAGCTTTGTCCATTTTATTTGGAAGGTGTTTGCTTTTTCTTTTTAAGTCATCAGATTCAGAAAATCTAGCCACCTCAGTCACTAAATAAAAGTTAAAGATGAATAGTTCAAATGCACCTTCTATCTTGTTTTGGTAAAGATCAACCATGTAATTTGATGTAGGTTTATCTTTTGCCGTAGCGGCATATAAGACCTGCATCACTTTGATACGAATGTTTCGACGACTGAGCATGTGTTGTAGTTAACTTTTTGCTTTGTTGAAAGAACTAAAAATCCTTCTCCGCAAAAGTACGAGTATTTTTATCTTTTCCTATTATTATTATACTTAATATTTTATTTTTTTAGCGCTAGCTAGGTTTTTGAATAGACAATGACTTTTTTGTGAGACATAAAACTTGGACGCCAGGCTGTTTCTTATTTTTGAGATATAGAAGGGTGTAGGTAAATAACGCTAATCTGTCTGGAGTACTGGGCTTTTTCTAGTGGTCAATAGTACTTAACTTTTTAGTTTTGATTTTTGCGCAAGCCCACTATAATAAATAGTCGAATGAGGGGGAACACTTTTAGCTATCCAAACATTTCCGCCAATAATTGATTCGTCGCCTATTATCGTTTTTCCACCCAAGATAGTGGCATTTGCATAAATGACTACTTGATTCCCGATAGAGGGGTGACGTTTTGTTTGTGCTAAAGATTTTTCGACACTTAATGCACCCAGCGTGACTCCCTGATAGATTTTTACATCGTCACCAATAGTCGTCGTCTCTCCGATTACAATTCCAGTGCCATGGTCAATACAAAATCGACTGCCGATGTCTGCACCTGGATGTATGTCAATACCTGTCAAGCTGTGGGCATATTCAGCAAAGATGCGGGGGACATATGGTAGTTTTAGGAGGTATAGTTCATGTGCTATACGGTGGGTCGCTAATGCTAGAAAACCTGGATAGGTTCTGATTACCTCCATCGTGTTGGTTGCTGCAGGATCTCCATCAGAAATGGCATTTGCATCGTCCAAGAGCATATTTCGAATATCAGGTAGTTTTGTATAAAAAGTATCTACTATCTTTTCGCAATTAATGCCTAAATCATCGTGGATAGCATCTACCAAGTCATAAAAACGTTGCTTAACGGTATAAAATACATTGTCAAAGGCGCGTTGACTAGAATAGGTTGTATCCGAAAATTGGTAGAATAAAAGCTCCAGTAGCCCATTTAATACTCCAGAGGCTAGGGCAGGCGAAGGAATAGAACAATGTGTTAACTGCGCTTGAAAAAGGAGTTTTTTGAATTCTTTTTCGTCCATGCTATTTGATTAATTTGCTACCCACCTGCTAGTTTGGTGTTAGAATATCCATCGGATATGAGCAATTTTTGTACCTGTTCTCGTTTATTTCCTTGAATTAAGATTTCACCATCTTTAACGGTGCCCCCAACACCGCATTTTGATTTTAGCATTTTTCCGAGTGACTTTAAAGTGGCTTCTTCTCCTTCAAACCCTTTGATGACTGTGACTTCTTTGTTCCCTTTTTTTCGAATGAGATGAATACGGAGTGTTTGCGTACTATTGTCATCGTTACTTGAAGTTAAGCCCGAAAAAGGATTGTCGGCAGGGATATAATCGGGATTGGTTGAAAAAACAAACCCGTCTTGTCGGTTCTTGTGTCTTTTGGCCATTTTAGTTTGGTTTGGCTTGCGCAAAAAAGCATTTGTGCAAACAATACAAAAAAAAGCAAGAAATTGTTTACTTAAAATGGGTAATTAAGCCATCCAAAATCCATTTGGCCAGAGCATCTCTGTTTTCGGCAAGAAGAATTCGATTTTGGTCGGCTGTATTTCGGATGTTGGCAAGTTCTAAATAAACAGCTCTGGATTTTACATTCATTAGCATATATAAGTCTCTTGGGCGTACACTACCTCTGTATTTTTTTGCTGCTTGGTACTTTTTATATTTCGCTTTAAACGTTTGGTAAAGTTGGTTGGCGATTTTTTTGCTATCTGTTGCGTTGGGAGCGTGATAGAAGAATACATCTGCTCTAGATTTGGTACTTCGAGAGTCAATATGTATCATAAGGGCTACTTGATTTTTATTTGGAACGCCTCTTTTTTTGTAGGTCAAAAATAGTTCGTTGATGATGTTGGCTCTTTGTTCAAGCCTAGGTATTTGAGATCTCAAAATTTTCTTTTGACCTAGATAGACTTCATCGCTATCACATTTTAAAAATTTCTCGTCTCGAATGCCATCATTAGGATCTCGTAAGATTACATGGGCAGTAGCACCATTGGCAATTAGCTTTCGAGCCAGTCTTAGGCTGACATCATAGCCATATTCATCTTCACAAAGCAAGTGACCGCCTCTTTTGCCCGTAGCTCCCGAATCAGGACCTCCATGCCCACCCATGATATAAAAAACTTTGCCTTGGAGTTTATTTGACTCCGTAGGAACGTTGCTGTATTTAGAGCCAAAAATAGAAAAGACGCTCTTATTTTTGGTTAAGGTCACTTTGGGTTGCTCATTTGGGCACTCTAGCTCGTGATAGGGCACCCAAAGTTCTTTATCTATTAGAAAAGACTTTTTGCGCAAGCCATTATCAAATAACACCTCATTGAATGTCTTGATTCGAATAGCTTTTTCCCATTGGTTAATCTTGATAGTGGACCGGATACTCTTCCCATTGTATTTATACTTCAAGATAGGTAATTTGTAGTCCTTGCCTATCAGTAGGATTGAAGTAGGTTTAAGTTTATTGAGGGCATAAAATTTCTCTTCATTGCATTCATATCCAAAGAGATTAAATTTACTTAAAAAGACAATAATGCCATCGCCTTTTTGAGCTTTTGAGGTGACCCAGTGCTGGCTCTCCGCCGAAAGATGTAGAAACACAAATAGAAGAAGTATTGTCCAAAGGATCCGCATAGTAGTTATTATGTAACATAAACGAAGGAGAAATCTGCATAATTTCAATTCTAGCGCAAAGATATAACAATTCCTACTTATTAGCTTTGATTTTTATGTGCTGTAAAGCAGATGATAATGTTCTTCTCTAAAGATAAAGTTAATAAGCTTCAACCTAAATAAAAGTGACCAATTTTTAGTATCTTTGTATCGTTACAGTAACAAATAAACTAAAAATATGAATATCTACTTAAAATTAACGGCGTTACTCTGCTTACTCCCTTTCTTGGGGCAAAGCCAAGTATCATTGGGCTTTTTAGTTGGAGCGGCAAATTATCAAGGCGATCTAGCACAGAATTTTGCAAGCTTAAATGAAACTCATTTTGTTGTTGGAGGTGGACTTGGGTATCGGATTTCTCCAAAAGTGGACTTTAAAGTGCAGCTACTACGAACTAAACTGTCTGGAGACGATGCTAATTATCCTGATAGGGTGAACCGTAAGTTTAGATTTGAGACTAAAGTGACTGAATTGTCAGCCATGTTTGAATACTACATTCTGGGATCATCCGAAAGATCGATTACAGGTGTTTTTGAGCCGAGTTATACACCATTTTTATATGGAGGACTTGGTTTTTCAAATATTGCTAATGTAGCAGAATGTTATACAGATGATTGTAAAAACGGTCTCAAAAAACCGTTTCCAGAAGAAAATTTTACCCCCAATCTTTTTACACTGCCTCTAGGTGTAGGTGTGAAGTATGATGCAAGCCCATTAATGGCGGTAGGACTTAGGGCGGGTTATCGGTATTCTTTTTCGGATTATTTGGACGGAGTAAGTGTGGCGGGTAATAGCGAGAAGAATGACTGGTATTTTGTAATTGGAACTAATGTTACGTTCTATTTAGTAAAGAAAAAACGAATGTGATGGAGTATCTTTTTAAGTGTTAGGATATACTTGATGATGTTATCTACCAAAAAACACTAGAATGGCTTATTTTTTGCTTTAATTACAGACTAATTGGGTATTTTACCAAACAACTCCCTACCTTTGCACATTGGAAGCATATTGGTGAATAACCCCTCCATTTTCAAACAAACACTTTAACGGAGAACACTATGGACTTTCAATATTACGTCAATATTCTTTTAAGAAGAAAATGGGCGATACTTTTAACTGCACTTTTGGCTGCGGTTGTAGCTTATTTTTTAACTAATTCCTTACCTCCTTCTTATTCTACTGAAGCAACATTGGAAGCAGGTGTTCTGGACTATGATGGCAGTAGTAATGGGGACGGTTACGTCCAAGAATATCAAATTAACGCCAGATTTGAAAACATGATTGCTGAGTTTCGGTCAGAAAAAATGATGCGTCTCCAGAGCTTTAGGTTGCTTGTCCATGACTTAGATGAATCTAGTATTCCTTTTAGAGAGCCAAAATTTAAAGATGATCAAGAAGAAATATCGAAAGAGCAGATTGCTGAATTGGTTGAGGTTTTAAAGGCGAAAATTGCTACAAAAGAAGTTACGTTAGATCCGCTTTATTCACGTTCGTATTCTATTTTGGCGAAAGCGTATAAATATGACTTTAAATCTTTAAAAAAGAATCTGGCAATATCTAGGTCTGGTAAAACAGACTTCCTTCGCGTAAAGGCAACTGACAAAAATCCAGCACTAGCTGCTTTTTTTGTCAATAATCTGGTGTCAGATTATATCTATATAGACTCAGAAGAAAAGTTTTCTGAGCAAAACAAATCCATCGCGCAACGGGAAGTGGATGTCAAACTCAAGAAAGCAGAATTGGACTCCGTTTCTAGAACTATCGGAAATTTTATGCGAACCAAAGTCGTGGCGAATTTACCGCAAGAAAGTAAGCTGTTAGTATCCAATCGGACAGAGCTTCATAATAAACAATCTGAGGCGGATAAGAATATCTTGTATTTGAAAAGTGCTATAAGAACTGTAAAACAGAAAATCACTGTTCTAAAGGAAGATGGAAACGAAGGTCAAGCAAAATCTACCGCCTCTTCTTCAGCCTTAGCAAGCCTAAAGAGTGAAATTGCTGAAATGCGGTCTGAATGGGTCGCTGGAGGTCGTAAGGATAAAAAATTAGGGGCTAAAATACAAAAGAAGGAAGAGGAGAAATTGCTTATTATTCGAAGTTCTGCCCGAAATTTTGTGTCAAGCAACCAGACAGATTCTAATCAAGAAGAGGAGCTAAAACGTACGCTTTTAAATCTTGAACTTGACCTTGAGAATGCTCAACAAGCCTCTACTAAATACGGTTCAATGGTCGCATCCGTTACGGATAAAATTCCGATGATGGCTATTAATAGAGCGAACCTCGAACGTATGGAGTCTGAAAAGGAGCGAATCGAGACCGAATACATCGAAATCAAAGAAGATTTAAGAGCTGCGAATGCAGGACGAACTTACCAAAAGAAGGCCTTGAAAATATCGCAGAATGCTTCTATTCCAGAAGAATCTGAATCTAATAAAGCTTATTATGCAGCTGCTTTTTCGGGTGTAGGAGGTGGCGCATTGGCTTCTATGTTGATTTTCTTATTAGCCTTCTTTGATGGGAAACTATCCAATACAAACCAATTTAAGCAACTTGTAAAATTACCACTACTAGGCACTTTGCCCTTTGTTAAAAAGGGGTTGATTCCAGGTAAATTATTCGTAGAAAATAGCCCTCAGTTATTGACTTTTAAGGAATCATTGCGGTCTATTCGATTTGCTATCGAGGGGAGTAATGAAGAGGTGTTTTTGGTGTCGAGTATGGGTGAAGGAGATGGCAAAACGTTCGCCATCACTTATCTTGTTGAAGCCTTAGCCGCAAATGGAAAGAAAGTTTTAGTGATTGATACGAATTTTAGAAATAACAGCCTGTCGGGTTATAGTCCAAAAGGAACGATGCATTTTGGTATTATTTTGGAAAAATTAATTTCTGAGTATAACCTTGGGAATGCTTTTAATTTAAAGCATGATGATGATGGCTCTGGTCAAATAGCTCAATATGATTTAATATCTAATTCGGGTTTGAATGGCACACCCATGGAAGTACTTGCTGGAAAAGACTTTGGCGCATTTTTGGAGGAGTTGGTCGAATTATATGATGTCGTTTTCCTTGAAGGAGCTCCGTTGTCGTTATATGCTGACACAAAAGAGTTAGAGCAGTTTTCGGATAAAGTAATGGCCGTTTTTGCTTCCAACACAAGCTTGTCAGCTAAAGACAAAGAGTCAATTGCCTATTTAAAATCTTTGGGCGATAAGTACTTGGGTTCTATCCTAAATGGGGTGAACCCAAAAAATATAGACTAATTTACCAATTGTTTGATAACAAGAATCTATGAGTTCCGATAAATCCTATTGGCTAAAGTCTGGTGCATACTCCCTATTTGAGCAACTTTCTCGGTTGGCATTTGGAATGGGATCGCTATTAATTTTAGTCCGAGCTTTGGATAAATCTACTTTCGGGATTTGGGCTATTTTTATGGTCGTGACTACGTTCGTAGAAATACCTAGGGCAGGTCTCCTACAAAATGGATTATTGAAATTTTTATCCACCGAATCTAAGGATAAACATGGACAAATTATTACGGCATCTTTAGTGTTAAATTTATTTTTTACGATTGCAATTATTGGCTTGTTAATCCCAGGAGCTGGGGTTATTGCTAATTGGCAAGATGCACCAATCTTACAACCGATGCTTTGGCTCTATATTGCCATCACAATCGTGTTGATGCCTTTCTTTAACGTTAATTATATCCAACAAGCCAATCTAGATTTTAGAGGAATCTTCTGGAGTACGTTTGTGCGGTACGGATTGTTCTTTGGATATAATTTGTATCACTTCATAATGGGTTTGGAGTTTGATTTAATGGGCTTGGTTTGGATGCAATTGGTTGCAGCTATTTTTGGCTCATTGGTTAGTATGTATTATGTTAAGCCTTATTTTATCTGGGCAAAAAGAATTGACTGGAGTTGGGTCAAAAAATTAATTGGTTTTGGGAAATATGTTTTTGGAACAAATCTAGCAACCATGATACATAAGAAAGCAGACGTGATGATATTGGGGCATATGCTTTCTTCTGCCGCAGCAGCCTTGCAAGATGTAGCGGTACGCATCACTTACTTGATAGAAGCACCTGCCATGGCAGCAGCAGGGGTCGTTTTTCCCCAATCCGCTCGGGCGATGGAAGAGCAGGGAGTGAAAGGCGTTAAGGTGTTGTATGAGCGTGTGGTCGGTATTATCGTTGGATTGTTATTACCCTTTGCCCTATTTGTGATGTTGTTTCCAAAACTAATTATTGGTTTGATTGCAGGCGAAGAATATATGGAAGCTGTTAATATATTAAGGATTACGGTTGGATATGGTTTGATTATACCTTTTGCTATTCAGTTTGGGACCATCTTGGATTCTATAGGTTTACCCAAAGTGAATTTTTTATATACAATGGCAGGAGGACTTCTGAACTTGGCTTTACTTTTTGTGTTTATTAAGCAGTTTGGGGTAATAGGAGCGGCTTATGCAGGTCTCTCTAGTTATTCTATTATGTTGTTTTTTCAACAAAGATTCCTAAACAAGAAAGTCGGTGTTAATTTTTTAAACATCTTCAAGTACATGTTTGAGTTTTATGTAGGATTACCCAACTTAATAAAAGGTTTGATTAGCCGTAAGGCCTAAAACGAATAAAATGGAGGATCAAAATAAACAAGAAGAAGGAGAATATGGAGGCGTAGAGACGCTACCATTGAATGAAAAAGTTCAGTTTTTTATTGCCTTTTCGCTGGTTGTATTAGTCATGATTGGCTTTGCCATTAAAATATACTTTTTGTAATCAATGGGGAACATGTCAAATAGAATTCAAAGTGGATTTCTGAATAGAGCCATTTTTGTTGAGAAACTAAATAATCCATTGGGTTATTTACTTTTGGCGTTGGCAGGTGCGTTGATGGCTTATGTGAGTACTGTGTATGGCTTTATATTTGGCTTTTTGATATTAATAAGTCTGATTACTCTGCCTATATTGTTAGGGGTGGTAGGTGATTTTAGGTTTGGAATGACTTTGATTTTGTTTATTGGCTTTTTTACAGAGGAGATAGGGAAGTTTTTTTCCGCTCCAATAGGTATTGCGAATGATGCTTTACTGCTTTTATTAGGCATCAGCCTGATGTTACGCTTGATTAAAGAAAGAAATTACGAACCTTTTAGGCATCCCATTACCGTGGTGATTACCATTTGGATGCTGTACAATATATTCGCGGTGTTAAACCCGGTCGCAGCTACTCGGATGGGTTGGCTTTATGCCGTCAGACCGATGGCTGGGATTACTTTTATTTATTTTATTACGGCTTACGCTGTAAAGGATTTTGCTTCCGCCAAATATATAGCCAAAGTAATTCTAGGCTTAGTTGTGTTTTCGGGATTATATGGTTTGAAGCAGGAATGGTTTGGGTTTACGGATGCCGAAATGGCTTGGTTACACGCTGATCCGCTTCGCTTTATGTTGATTTATCAATGGGGTCGAATCAGAGTGTTCTCTATTTTCTCTGATCCGACCACCATGGGTATTATATTTGTGTACATTTCCTTTTTCATTATTGGTCTAATGACAGGCCCCTTTGAACGCAAGTATAAGATATGGGGTGTCATTTCAATAGGCGTAATGATGTTAGCCTCTGCCTATGGAGGTTCTAGAACACCAGTCGCTTTAATTCCTGTTGGTGTCGTTTTCTTCTTGATTCTGAAGGCTAGTAAACAGACGATGATGGGGGTTGCTATTTTCTTTGTACTGGGGACGGCATTTATGTTGAAGTCAACGGGTAGTGGAGTAATATATCGACTACAATCCTCTTTTTCTACCCAAGATGCTTCTGTACAGATACGGCTTGAACATCAAGCTTTTGTCCAACCTTTTTTACGGGAGAATCCTTTTGGATGGGGCTTAGCAAGTATTGGCGAATGGGGCAAAAGATTTAATTCAGACTCTTGGATGGCGGATTTTGCGCATGATAGTGGATTTATTCGGATTGCAGCAGAATTGGGCTATGTAGGTCTATTTATTTACATGATATTCTTAGGCGTAGCCATGTATTTTATGTTGAAATATTATTTTCTCGTCAGAGACCCAAAGATAAAATCTTTTTATTTGGGGATTAATTTAGTCTTTTTCATTTTGATTATCGCTAATTTCCCACAAGAAGCAATTGTAATACTCCCCACCAGTTTATTTTTCAATATTCTTTTAGCCATCGGTATGCGGTTAAAAGATTTTGATTCACACTATGTGAAATTTCACAAAAAAAGATAACTTAATACTAATATCATGAGAAATTTAAAATTCATTTTGGGGATTATTTTCTTTTCAGGAATGACCTTTTTTGCGCAAGCTCAAGAAATTGATTACCCGTTAGCGGATGAAGAGGCAGGGCTGATGCGTTACATGGCGCAGATGGCTTGGTCAAATAACCCAATTAATGATAACTTTTCGCAAGAAGTAGTCATTGCTAAAGAAAAAGTGAAAATTGCGAAGAGAGGGTGGTGGAGAAACGTTTCTTTAAGCTTTAACTTAAATGAGGCGAATCTACAACCAGATTCTATATTCAATAGAAATACAGGAATCAATGAAGCGACCGCTTCCGCAGGTAATGTATTCTTTCCTAAATATAATTTTGGGGCAGTTTTTGATTTGGGATCTATCTTCGATACACCCAATAAAAAGAAGATTGCCCAGCGTAAGGTAAAGATTGCCGAATCGCTTTCGCAACAAGCAGAGAAAGACGTAAAAGGGCAGATCATCCAGCTCTATCAAGAGTATCTGACCGCAATCGAAATCCTAAAATTGCGCTATAAGTCTGAGGCAGATATGAAAACAAGTTACCAATTGGTGGATCAATTATTTTCACAAGGTGATAAAAGAGTGGGTTTAGCGGATGTGAATGATGCTTCGCTTGCGCTAAATAATGTCCAAGAGAGCCGTATTAAGGCTAATCGAAACGTGGTTATTGCGAAGTTAAAATTAGAGGACTTCATCGGCGTCAAGTTGGAAACCGTAGAAGCGAAATTCAAAAAGAAACGGTAGAGAAAAAAAAATATGTGAAAAAAAAAGCAAAAAGCTTTCTTTCAAAAAAAAAGAATACTATCTTTGCATCCGCTTAGGAACTAATACCGAAATGTATCTGTTGTTGAGTTAGTTATTTCACATTGTTGACTACACATGATTCCGTAGCTCAGTTGGTAGAGCACTTGACTTTTAATCAAGGGGTCCTGGGTTCGAGCCCCAGCGGGATCAC
>CAYRVZ010000040.1:0-15327 GCA_964427815.1 uncultured Saprospiraceae bacterium
ACAATTTCCCAATTAGTCTAAAACTTTACAATTGAACAAAATTTTACAAACCATGAGCACTAAAAGACACGAAACGACCAATGGTCTTTCTAAAGTCTTGATGGTTGGGTTCCCGTTTCCAACGTCTAGCTTTATCGAAAATCACAATGAAATTGTGGATTCAGGTAAAGAGGTATTTGAGTTTAATCACCCGCTAGAATGTATCAGTTTTCTGAAGACTGTGGATGCTAGCGAAATAAGCGCTATTCTCATTGATTTACCGACTATTGAAAAAGATCAGTACAGGTTTTTACAGACTTTGATTAAGAACATCGAATGGGAAGCGATTCCGGTGATTGCCATTGCTCCAGGATGGACGGAAGTAGATCGTTTGGCTTTGATGAAGAAAGGTCTTGATGATTGTTATGTTGAGCCCATAGACTGGAGGATCTTGCAGCATCGTATTGCATTCTTACATGAGTTTAAAGTGCACAAAAATATTGAATTTAGCTTCTCTGCTACGGAATACAAAATTCCTCTGTGGAAAAGAGCGTTTGATATCGTATTTGCGAGTATTGTACTGTTCTTTGCCTCGTTTATACTTATTCCTATTGCCATTATTATCAAATTGACTTCTAAAGGGGATCTTTTTTATCTAAGTCCTAGAGCTGGGACAGGTTATAAGATATTCCAGTTCATTAAATTCCGTTCGATGAGACAAGATGCGGATACAGAGATCAAGGCTTTAGCTCACTTGAATAACTATACCGATGAGTCCGATGCTCCTACGTTTGTGAAGTTAAAGAATGACCCACGTGTTACGAAGATTGGAAAATTTATTCGTAAGTATAGCATAGACGAAATGCCCCAATTACTGAATGTATTGAAGGGGGATATGTCCATTGTCGGAAATCGGCCTTTACCTCTTTACGAAGCGGAACAGCTGACTAAAGATGCTTGGGCTGCACGTTTTATCGCTCCAGCGGGGCTCACAGGTCTTTGGCAGACGGCAAAAGGAGGAAAAGTGAATGTCTCATCGGAAGATCGCATCGCCTTAGATATTGAATATGCGGAGACTAGCTCTTTCATGACGGATATTAAAATTTTGGGCAGAACGTTTCAGGCAATGAAGCAGAAAGGAGAGTAATTGCTATCCAATTAAAGAATTTAAACTCCAACCATTTTTGGTTGGAGTTTTTTATGCCGTTTTCGCACTTTCCTGCCCATATTTAGTACATTTGCACGGTTTTCGTTCTCACTTACGAGTACGTAGTTTAAAATAAGTATTCAGATGTCTAATCCTAAGGTTAGTTTTATTACTGTAAACTTCAATCAATTGGAGGTGACTATCGAGATGATTCAAAGCATCTACGATACCACGACTATCCCTTTTGAGATTATCGTAGTGGACAATGATTCCAAGGTAGATCCGAAGCCTAGATTGGACAAGGAGTTTCCTGAGGTTCTTTTTGTGCAGACAGGAGGAAATCTTGGTTTTGCGAAAGCGAATAATGCAGGGATTGACGTAAGTGCTGGAGAATATCTGTTTTTTGTCAATAATGATACAGAGTTGACAAAAGGACTTGCGTTAAATATGGTCAATTTCCTTACGGAAAATCCCAAAGTAGGGGCTTTGTCTCCTTTAATTTGTTATTTTCCAGATGGAGAAAAAGGGCAGGAAGACATTATTCAATATGTCGGGACTACTGCCTTGAGCATGGTGACCGCTAGAAATGAAACGTTAGGAGAAAAACAAATTGATAAAGGCCAATTCAAGCAGGCGGCTGAAACAGCCTATGCACATGGTGCAGCGATGATGGTCCCTCGGACGGTCATGGAAAAAGTAGGGCAATGGCCAGATGCTTTTTTCTTATATTATGAAGAATTAGATTGGTGTGCCCAAATTAAACGGGCAGGTTACCAGATTTATGTCCTACCTTCCGCTAAGATTTACCATAAAGAAAGTTTGACTATTGGAGCTGAAAGTCCGCTGAAAGTTTTTTACTTGAACCGAAATCGAGTGCTTTTTATGCGCCGAAATTATTCTTTTCTACAATTAATTCCCTATTATTTGTTTTTATGGTTTTTTACTTACCCTAAGAATATTATTACTTATTTGTTAAGGGGGAAACCAAAATTAATGAAAGCCTTCAATCGGGGAATCTGGTGGAATATTTTTCCAAATAGTGTGGGAGATCCTTACTTGCCAAAATAAAAAATTATGAGCATTATTATTTGGATATATTCGATTATTGCAGGGATTCTGTCCTTCTTTTTATTGTTGCCTTTTTGGACGACTCTCTTGGCCTTTCTTTTTGGACGGGAAAAACTAAATCCTAAGATTAAAATGGAGGAACAGTTTGATTATGGCGTGATCATTACGGCCTATAAGAATGTCAAAATCGCTAGGGGCCTTGTAGATTCGTTGCTGAAACAGAAGTATGACAAATTACATATTTATCTCGTAGCCGACGAATGTGAGCAGGCAGATTGGGATTTTGAACATGAAAAATTAACGGTGTTTTTTCCAGATCCGTCTCTACGACTAAAAGCTAAGTCGATTATTCATGCCATGGAAAACTTTGTTAGAGATCACGACTATACGGCTGTTTTTGATGCGGATAATTTAGCAGATCCGGAGTTCTTTACTGTGATTAATAAGTATGCCCAACACGGACATCGGTCTATTCAAGGGCAACGGACAGCTAAGAATTTGAATACTAAATTTGCAAAAGCGGATGCTCTTGGAGAGTTTTATAAAAACCATATTGATCGATATGCTCCATACCTAATTGGTTCATCTTCAGTTATTTCGGGCTCAGGAATGGCGGTAAAAACGGATTTGTATTGGGCATATTTACAAGGGCCGGACATTCAGGCGGGAAAGGAGCAGTGGAAGAAGATGCTGCAAGAGGATAAGATTTTACAAAATTTCTTGTTAAGAAAGAACGAAAAAATTGTTTACGCTTTAGAGGCAGTAGTCTATGATGAAAAAGTAACTACTGGTGATCAAGTAGAAACTCAACGAAGTAGATGGTTGTTTTCCTATTTTCAAAATTTTCCGAACGCATTGGGCATTATTCGACGAGGGATTTTTAATTTTAGTTGGAACCAGTTACTGTTTGGTTTGATTACAATTTCTCCTCCGATGTTTATTTTGATGTTTGGCTCTTTGGCTTTTGGTTTAGTGGGTTTATTGATTGCACCCGCTGTAGGTATTAGTTTATGGGCTTCAGTGGTGCTTTTCGTATTGAATATTTTCTTAGTGTTAAAATTGGCGAAAGCGCCAAAGGAAGTCTGGGAAGTGGTGATGAGTTTACCTACTTTTGTATGGAAGCAATTAACTGGATTGTTTAAGATGAAAGATCCAAATAAGAATTTTAAGCATACAGAACATACCGTTGATGTGGATATTGACGATATCTTGAAGAAGAAAAAATGAAGCAAATAGCCAAAAGGATGAGTTGGATACTTTTCGTATTGAATATAGGACTTGTGGTTGTTGGGCTTTGGGCCGTCCAAAAACTGGGTGGATGGGAGGCTACTTTGTTTCGGCTCAAGCATAAAGGATTATCGGGCATTTATGAAAATAGGAAAAGCTTGTTTAAGGTGTTAGAAGGAGATTCGAAAGATATTATTTGGTTGGGAGATAGCCATACAGAAAAAGGAGCTTGGAGTGAGTTTTTTCAAAGCCTGAACCATAAAAATAGGGGTATTTCGGGAGATTATACGGAGGGCATATTGAAGAGATTACCAGTGATATTGGGCTCAAAACCTAAAGCCATCTTTTTGATGGTCGGAACCAATGACTTATTGATGAATATGCCCGCAAAAGAAGTGATGACCTACTATGAGCGAGTGGTGACTAGGATAAAGATGGATAGTCCTAGTACAAAAATAATACTACAATCGGTCTTGCCTATTAATTCAGAAGATTGGACATTGCCCAAGAAAAATAAAGAAATAGTGGCTCTAAATACCTTGCTACAAGATTTTGCGAAAACCCAACACCTCAGTTATATTGATCTACATAAATTGTTTGTCAATGAAAATGGTGAGTTGGAGAAGAAATATACACATGATGGTATCCATTTGAATGGGAATGCGTATCATATTTGGAAAAAAACGATTACCCCTACGGTTGAGCAGTTATGATATTTAACAGTCTAATATTTTTAAAATTTATTGCCGTTTTTGGCTTGCTCTATTTTGCCTTGAAAGGCAGAGCCCGGACAGCTTTGATGCTTGCTGCCAGCTATTTTTTCTATGGATGGTGGGATTGGCGATTTTTGTCGTTGATTGTTTTTTCAACTATCATTGACTTTTGGGTGTCCACGAAGATGGATGAAACCGTTGATAATGCCATTCGCAAAAAGCTGCTTTGGATTAGTATGACGGTTAATTTAGGTTTTTTAGCTTTTTTTAAATACTATAATTTCTTTGCCGCTTCTTTTCAGGATATGGCGGCTAGTATGGGTTTTGAGCCTAATGATATGACCCTGAAAATCATTCTTCCGATGGGTATTTCTTTTTATACTTTTCAGACGATGAGTTACACGATCGATGTGTACCGAGGCGATTTGAAAGCAGAAAAGGATTGGTTAAAATTTGCGACTTTTGTGAGTTTCTTTCCTCAGTTAGTGGCAGGTCCTATTGTCCGTGCTTCTGACTTTTTACCCCAATTTCAAAAGACCCATAATTTTGATTGGGATCGATTGATAAGTGGATTAGGTCGAGTTTTTTGGGGCTTTTTTAAGAAGGTGGCAATAGCAGATTCTATTGCGACTATCGTGGACCAAGTGTGGGCAACACCTGACGTACATTCGTCTTCCTATGTATTAGTAGGAGTGATTTTATATTCTTTCCAAATTTACTTGGATTTTTCAGGGTATTCGGATATCGCTATTGGATTGGCGAGGATTTTTGGATTTGATTTTCCGGAAAACTTTAAAACACCTTATTTTTCAAAAGGATTTTCGGAGTTTTGGAAACGATGGCACATTTCTTTGTCGAGTTGGTTAAGAGATTATTTGTATATTCCTTTAGGGGGTAATCGTGGAGGCTCTTATTTTACTTATCGTAATTTGATGATAACGATGTTATTGGGAGGACTATGGCATGGCGCCAATTGGACGTTTGTTTTTTGGGGCTTTTTACATGGTTCTTATCTGATTTTAGAGCGATTTGTGGGGCAGCCTATCGGTCGTTTTATGAAGAAGTCTGTAGGTGTTCCTAAATGGTTATGGGCAGGAGTCAGCATCTTGACAGTTTATACATTAACCAATGTCGCATGGATATTTTTTAGAAGTGAGGATTTTGGAAAAGCGATGTTAATTTTTGAAAGATTAGGCTCTTTTGATAATTTTAATTTCTCTAGTATCCCAAATAAATTTTTAATAGCAAAAGGCTTTTTGTTGATTGGTATTTTATTGTTTATCGAGGTGAGTAATTTTAAATTTCGCTATAATAGCATTGCATTGCGTAAACCGGCATTGGGAGCGGCCATGTTTGCCATAGTGCTTTTGTTGGTTGCCTTATTCGGTACTTTTGGTGGTGGTGCTTTTATCTATTTTCAATTCTAAGAGATGCTTAAGAAAAGATTAACTTGGTTGATTTTGTTGTTGGTTTTTACTTTTGCGGGTGATAGACTAGGCGGCTGGATCTTGGGAAAGATTCGGGATAGAAGCGAATTTCGATATTCAAGACTCTATACGGATAGAGCCAAAGCAGATATTCTATTGGTTGGTAATTCTCGGGGGTTACCTTTGTTTCAACCGTATGTAGAAGAAGCTACCGGTAAAAATACGATGAATTTAAGTTATAATGGTTTACCCAATTACTTGGGTGTTGCCTTTGTCTTGGACTATTTGGATCGCTATCCAGCACCAGATGTCATTGTATATGATATTACGATTTGTAATGGAGGTAACCCACCATTGACTATTGGTATGGCGCCTTATGCTACTTATTCTAATCGTGTGGACAGCTTGATAAAAGCCGTCTCGGATCAGGACGAAACGGAGCGTTTTTATGCTGCTTGGAAGGCGCATAAGTTTTCTCATTTATACCAATATAACAGCGAGGTTTTTTTACAAATGCTCTATTATCAAGGGAAGACCGATAAATATTGGTTAATGGATCGGGAGATTCCTCAAGTCATGATTGATAGTATGGCCGTTTTCAAAACCTTGCCCTTTAGTATTTGGCCTTCCATGATTTCGGACTTGCGTCAAATGGTATCGGTAGCTAAATCTAAAGGAACAAAGGTCAAATTTATAGTGGGGCCCTACTTTCCTGACTACGCCAAGAAACTATCAAACCTTCAAAACTTAATAGATACCACTCAGCAAGTAACGGGTATTCCCGTTTTGGATTTTAGTAATGCCTTGCAGCGAAAAGATTTTTTTGCAGACTATCAGCATCCAAATCTGAAAGGGAGTAAGGCCTACATCCAATTATTAAAAGAGGCTGGTATCTTTGAATAGACAGCGCCTTTAAAGTTTTTGCCTACACTTGTTTATTATTGACGTAGGTCTTGGATGCAGTATTTATCTTTACACTTTATTAAAATCTGATCGTGCAAGAAATAGAAAAACCAAAAAAAAGATCCAATCTTAGGCTGAAATTGGGCAAGGAGTATTTTATCCTGAAGCGTCGTTATGAATGGTTTTTTGGCAAAAAGAAATATGCACGAATAAAGACTCAGGAAGATTTTGAGCATTTAGTATTTAAGCACCAAAGCTTTGTAATGCGACCGCTTAAAGATTTGGAGATGTATCTTCAGAAGAACAAAAAGACCAACCTCGAATTGGCGATTCAGCATATCAATGGAATTGAGATAAAGCCAGAGGAAGTATTTTCTATCTGGCGTTTAGTTGGAAGACCCACCAGTAGAAAAGGCTACCTGGAAGGTTTAATATTAAAAAGTGGACAATTAGATAAAGATATCGGTGGCGGACTGTGTCAATTGGGCAACTTGCTTTTTTGGATTTTTGCCCATAGTCCATTAGAAGTGATAGAGCGGTATCGGCATGGTTATGATGTCTTTCCGGATGTCAAGCGAAAAGTCCCGTTTGGGGCGGGTGCAACTTTGTCCTACAATTATATAGACCTTCAAGTAAAGAATAATACCAAAAATTCATTTATTATTAAACTATGGTTGGATGATACACACTTACATGGCGCCTTATTTTCGAAGGAGCGGCTACTGGCTACTTACAAAGTGGAAGAAAGAGATCATCATATGAAACAGCAAATGTGGGGCGGTTATTCTAGGCACAATCAAATTTTTAAAATAAAGACTGAAAATGGGGTAGTGGAAGAGGAGTTAATAGTGGAGAATCACGCCATCATGATGTACCAACCTTTTTTAAAGTAGCTGGAGTCCTAAAATTTAAGCTCCATCACATTGTATAAGATTAGTAATATTATCAACCAAGACATTTCCTCGATATCGGATATAAACACCAGGAGCAAAATATGCCTCAATAATAATAAAGCGGTGTGCTTTTTTTGTGTAGAATTTAACCTCAAAAGTTTCCCAATTTGGATTGTTTATTAAGTCACTTTCCCAAAGTAATTGCTCAAGCTGACAACTTTTGGTACTTGCCCAAACTCGTACACGAACGGGTAAATTATAGCCTGAATAGGTAGTAGAATGAGCAAGACTCAGCTTGAAACTATAGCAAGTAGATGGCTTCATAGGCTTTAGAAGCCGTTGCCCAATGGCTTCATTGGTGCCATCGTCTCTGGTGATGATTCCAATGTATGTTTGCCCATGAGCTGGGGGCGTTAAGACGCCCCAAGCTCCCGGTAGAATGTCAGGTGTGGTGCCCATCGTACAGCCCATCCACCCCTGTGGCATCGTAGAATGTGCGCCTTGCTCTTCTCCTTCAAAAGATCCATTTAGTATGGGGATAGAGTCTTGAGCTTGTGCCCAAATAGGGAGTAATATTAAAAATAGGAGGGCTATATTTTTCATTATTATTTATTGTGCGTGATGATATAGTCAAGAACTTTTTTCATGAGATGTACTCGGTCATCACCTCGTACATTGTGTTTATGCATGGGATAAGGAAAGAAATCTGTTTGAACGCCTTCGTCAACGCACTTTTGTAGAAAACTGTAATTGTGCTGTGGCACGACTACATCATCCACCATGCCGTGGATAGTCAACAGATTGCCTTCTAGGTTTTTAACATAATTCAATAAGCTAGTCGCTCGAAACCCTTCAGGATTAGTCGCTTCTGTATCCATATAACGTTCTCCATACATGACCTCATACCATCTCCAATCAATAACGGGTCCGCCCGCCACTCCTGTGGTAAATACGCCTGGTTTGCGTAACATTAAAGAAGTCGTCATAAAACCACCATAGCTCCAGCCATGTACAGCAAGCCGATTGCCGTCCACAAACTTTTGTCGTTTGAGCCAATCTACTCCTATTAATTGGTCTTGCATTTCATGTTCTCCAAGGTTTCTAAATATTTCACTTTCAAATTTGAAACCTCGATTACCTGATCCATGTCCATCAAGGGTAAATATTAAATAGCCTTGTTCCGCCATCCAATTCATCCAATAGGGTGCGCCATAATTCCATCTATTTACCACCATTTGGGCATGAGGCCCACCATAGACATATACTAAAACAGGATACTTTTTAGCAGGGTCAAAATGACTAGGTTTGATAAGTCGAGCATAAAGATCACTTCCGTCGTATGATTTTAAATTAATAATTTCCGTTTGACCCATTACGACTTTTTTTAGTGGATTGGGCGCTTGAAATATTGCCTGATATTTTCTAGTATTTAAATCATAAAACCCGATAGATCTAGCGGCTGTCGGGCTGGAAAATTGAGTCACTAAGTATTCATTGTTGTTTCCAGCAAGGGAGACGGAATGCACGCCCTCTTGTTGCGTAATTTGGGTCTGTTTACCTGTGTTAAAATCATATAGGAAAGCATGGGTGTTCATAGGATTATCGCCCGTTCCTGTATAAATTAAAGCATTTATTTGTGGGTTATATCCGATTATTTTTTTTGTAACCCATTGGTTATTAGTTAGTTGCTTGGTTTTTTTTGTGCGCAAGTTGAATTGGTAGATGTTCATGTATCCGTCCCGTTCACTGAGCCAAAACATTTTGTTCTTTTGGAAAGGGGTAAAAAATGGCGGATGTTCTGGTTCGACCCATTTTTCATTTTTTTCTTCAAAAAGCATTGCGACAAACTTTCCCGTTTTTGCATTGTACTTGTTGAGCCGCATGTGGTTTTGGTCGCGATTGACTTCTGCAATGTACACGTATTTATCATTGGCGCCCCATCCTAAATTAGTGATATAATGGTCATCCAATTTGGTTTCTAATCGGATAGATTTTCCCGTAAGGGTCGAATAAACCCAAGCAGAAGGGATTTCACTCCCTTGCCCGATCATGGGATATTTAATATTTTCTAAAGTGGCAGGGGTATTGTTAATATTAACCAGTGGATAGTTTGCCACTTGGGTTTCATCCTTTTGATAATAGGCTAGATATTTTCCGGAAGGTGACCAAAAAGTTCCTTTCCCAATGCCAAATTCATAGCGAGCAATAGCTTGTCCTGAAACAATGTTTTTATTTTTATTTGTAGTGATGGCTAGTTGTTTGTTTTTATTGTCAGCTACATATAGGTTATTATCAATGGTAAACGCGATTCTTTCGCCTTTGATGGAGAAGTCCGTATTTTGCGCAAGCGAAGACGGGAAGGACAAGACCTCCGCCAAAACGTCTTCTTTAATAGCATATAGATAAAGTTCATCTTCTTGTGTAAAATAAAAATGGTCTCCATCAATCCAGTTTAAGAAGGGGAAAGATTCGAGCCCAGACTTGACTTGAGTTACGGTAAGCGTGGTTGCTGGTTTTTGTGAAAACGGGTGATAAAAAGTAAGGACTTTGTTGTCCTCATCCATTGTCGAGTAGGTATCTGCTTGTTTTGGCCAATTAAAGCCACTGAGATTTTTGGCTAGAAGCCCTTTTTTGTAATATAAGACTGCATCCTCTAGGGTTAATTGTCTGTTTTGAGCAGATAAGCTTGCGCAAAAACCAATAAAGACCAGAAAAAAAAGTAACTTTTTCATATTTAGAATTTGTTTGAGTACGAATTTAGCGGTTTTTGGAGATATGTATTGCCTACTCAGGTGTTTTTGTTGAAAATGAAGGAATAAAGCTTTATATTTGCTACAGCATTGTAAAAATAGCAGACCACATTTTCTTTTCTTTTCATAAAATACTCAATTATGCTTAGAGTAATACTCTTCTCGTTGGCATTATTAGCACCTTTCTTTAGTTTTGCGCAAGTGGACTATAATGCTAATGACCAAGTAACTCCTTATGATGGAGGTTTTAAACCTGGAATTAATTTTGATTATTACCCACCTTACACAAATGAAGACTTAGCCAACTTGGCCTCTGGAAACCCTTTAGCGGGTGTGTCGGGGATTGGAGCCAGAACCTCTAGGCCGTCTTTACGTGAATCTTTTACGGAAGTGTGGGGTTATGATCATTATGTGAATACATTTCAACACTTCAAAAGTGTAGGGATGAAAGATATGACAATGATTGTTGGTTTTCCTGCGGAATGGCATCGGGATCAAACAAAGTATTGTGATGACGATGACCCACAACACACCTATTGTAAGAATGATCCTTATACGCCTAATTGTGCGAATACAATGTTTGCCAATCTTTATACTCCGATATGGGATGACGGGGCTAATGGCACCCCCTATAATGATGATAACTATCTAGCTGCCTATATGTATAAGATAGTGACCTTGTATAAGGACGATATAAAGTTTTGGGAGATCTGGAATGAACCTGGATTTGACCATTCCTATGTACAAGGATGGCAGCAGCCCGGTGGACCAAATAACTGGTGGGACAATGACCCATCTCCTTGTGTAAACCACTTTAAAGCACCTATAGAGCATTTTGTACGGACGCTGCGTATTTGTTATGATGTAGTCAAGACAGTTGATCCAGATGCTTATGTTTGTTTAGCGGGTGTAGGTTTTGAGAGTTTCCTAGATGCAGTATTGCGGAATACTGACAACCCCGTAGATGGTAGTGTTTCGGCTGATTATCCTTATGGAGGAGGCGCTTACTTTGACGTAATGGGTTTTCACACTTATCCTGATATTGATGGAAGTGTAAGATATTGGGATAATGACTTAAGTCAATGGGTTTATACAAGAAACTCAGATGCGGGTGCAGAAGGAATTGCAACTAGAAAAAATACTTATGCCGGTCGTTTGGCGATGTATGGTTATGATGGAGTGACACATCCTAAGAAAGAGTGGATAATAACAGAAATCAATGTACCTAGAGTGAAATTTGAAGCGCATTCTATGGCGTCAGTTGAGATTCAAGTGAACTATATTATCAAAGCGATGGTCAAAACGATTAAATTAGACATTCGTCAGATGCACCCATACCAGTTGGCGGATAGAAAGAAAGTAGGAGATGCTACAGGCGAATTTGATTTGTTGGGTATGTATTTGAACTTTACAGGCACTCAGCCTTATGAGAATGTGGTAAAGACTAATGAAGGCATTGCCTATAAAACGTCTTCAGATATATTATTTGGGACTACTTTTGATGCTCAGAAAACAGCAGCCATGAATTTGCCAGCGGGTATAGACGGTGGAGCCTTTTATGATGCGCTTGCGGATGGTTGGAAGTACGTATTGTGGGCAGTTACCACTCTAGATTTAAGCGAAGCGGCTTCAGCTACTTATTCATTCCCCGCCTCTTTTGGTTTAGATATGATTAACAAGAGAGCCTGGGATTATTCTGAAACAGGAATAGATGTTGACATTTCTACTAGCGATATTGCTTTGACGGGTCGCCCAATATTCTTGGTGGACCCTGCAGTAATTGATGCGGTGTTAACTATTGTCCCTGACCAAATCTCCTTAGATCCTATCAATGTAGCCTGCGCAGTAACACTTGACGATATTACTGTGCCTACTGCTACAGCAGGAGGAATGGTTGTTGAAGGTATTTCTAATAAGGTTTTTCCTATTACGAATCCTGGAGTGACAACCATGACTTGGACTTATCTACTAGATAATGGACAGTCTTACATGCAAACGCAGACAATTAACTGGAACCCAATCAATACGGCGGTATCATTTAGCTCTGATGGATTGCTTGCCAATAGTTCAACAGCAACTTATCAATGGTTAGATTGTAATGATAATTATGCGGCTATTAATGGCGCTACTACTCAAGTATATAGTGCAGCTGTCAGTGGTAATTATGCAGTTGAACTGAGTAGAGATGGATGTGTAGATACGAGTGCTTGTTTTAGTGTAATTACAACGGGAACACTTGTTCCTTCTTCGAATTCACTACCTAAGATTTTTGCGTCTTGTGAAGTTTTGGAGGCAAATGTCGATGCACCAACTGCAACGTCAAATGGAGAATTAATAACGGGTACACCCAATGTTACTTTCCCGATTACAGATGAGAAGATTAAACAAATTATCTGGACCTATACGGACAATAACGGTCAAGAAATTACGCAAATTCAACAAATTGAATGGGAGTCTCTTAATACCTCCGTTTCTATTAGTGGAAATAGCATCTTGTCAAATGATGGAAATGCTACGTATCAATGGATTAATTGTGCTAATAATACAGCTATTTCGGGTGCAACGGAACAAGCATATACGCCAACGGAAACAGGTGATTATGCTGTACAAGTGACCAACAACGGTTGTGTGGATACTTCTGCTTGTATTAATATGGTGATAACGGGACTGGAATCTATTAACGAAAAGGATATTGAGATTTATCCAAACCCAACAAGCGGTGTCGTGTCAATTAAGTACGAAAACATGAAGAAACCGAATATTTCTTTATTAGATGTCACAGGTAAGGTATTGTTTCAAGTTCTTGCGAAAGGAAGTGAGCCTATCATTGAAGTGGATATGTCTGATTTCGTGAAAGGAGTCTATATCCTACAATTGACGAGCGAGAATAAGTCTTTGACTAGAAGAATTGTCAAGGATTAATTGAATATCTAGTTTTTTGGTATCTGAAAGGTCAAGAACTATATGTTCTTGACCTTTTCTTATGAATCTAAGTGATATTACTTAATGATAGTATGCGTTTCTCATATTTAGATTAACTATCTTTGCATTTACTGCCTTGTGCCCCACACCATTGAATAAAGTTGTTATACGTAACAATCTTTTTTTTCATAAAACCTAAGCTAATGAAAAATTTTTTACTCCTCACTTTTGTATTGAGCTTCTCCATTGCTGGATATAGCCAAGCAGGTCATACTGCAAATGACCAAGTAACCCCTTATACAGGTGTGTTTCTTCCTGGAATTAATTTTGATTATTATCCGCCCTACAGTAATAATGATTTGGGTAATATTGCTGCTGGAAACCCAGCTTTGGGACTTTCGGGGATTGGTGCTAAAACAGCACGACCGTCGCTTCCAGAGTATTTTGTGGAAAATTATGGATACGATCATTATGTGAGCACTTTTGCTCATTTTAAGAGTCTCGGAATGAAAGACATGACCATGATTGTTGGTTTTCCAGCGGAATGGCATCAAGATCAAACATTGCATTGTGCCGAAGATGACCCCCAACACGTCTATTGCGCTAATGATCCTTATACGACCAATTGTGAAAATACGATGTTTGCCAATCTATATACTCCGATCTGGGATGGAGGAGAGAATGGTACGCCCTACAATGACGATAACTACTTAGCTGCCTATATGTATAAAATAGTAACGCTATACAAGGACGATATTAAATTTTGGGAAATCTGGAATGAACCTGGATTTGACCATTCCTATGCACAGGGTTGGCAGGATCCAGGCGGCCCAAATAACTGGTGGGACAATGATCCTTCTCCCTGTGTCAATCACTTTAAAGCGCCTATTGAGCACTTTGTACGGACTCTACGTATTTGTTATGATGTAGTGAAAACCGTAGATCCTGATGCTTATGTTACCCTTGCGGGCGTTGGGTTTGAGAGTTTTTTAGATGCGGTACTTAGGAATACAGACAATCCAGTTGATGGTAGTCCAACAGCTGAATATCCTCTAGGTGGTGGTGCTTACTTTGATGTAATGGGCTTTCATACTTATCCTGATATTGATGGAAGTGTACGGGAGTTTGATAGCAATCTTGGACAATGGGTTTATCACCGTAATTCTGATGCAGGAGCGCAAGGAGTGGCTAAAAGAAAAAATTCGTACACAAGTCGTTTAGCGGTTTATGGCTATGATGGAGTGACCTATCCTAAGAAAGAATGGATTATTACTGAAATCAACGTGCCAAGAGTTAAATTTGGAGCGCAATCAATGGCGTCTGATGAAGTACAGGTCAATTACATTACCAAAGCCGTTGTAATGGCGATGAAGCTAGATATTAGACAAATACACCCTTACCAGCTGGCAGATAGAAAAACGGTGGCTGACGCGGTCGGCGAGTTTGATTTGTTGGGAATGTATCTAAATTTTACGGACACCCCGCCTTACCAGAATTTAGTGAAAACGAACGAAGGAATTGCCTACAAAACTACCTCTGACGTTATTTATAATACCACTTTTGATGCCGCTAGAACGGCTGCAATGAACCTACCCAACAATATTGATGGCGGTGCTTTTTATGACGCAGCTAATAATAGATATAAGTATATCTTGTGGGCAATAACGACGCTAGATTTGAGTGAAACTGCTTCGGCTACCTATTCTTTCCCTGCTTCTATGGGTATTTCTACCTTGTTTAAACGGACTTGGAATTATTCCGAAACCAATAATGAGATAGAAGTAACTGGGTCTAATATTGCTTTGACAGGCCGCCCAATCTATTTAATTGATGGGCCAGATACTTCAGATGGAGTCGTGGGCATTACTTGTCCGAATAACATTAATCTTACTTTGCCAATTAATACAACTTCAATGCCTGTTACATGGCAAGCTGCAACGGCAACGACTACATGTTCTACGGGTGGAGCGGTGGTCACTCAAACGGCAGGACCAATTTCTGGATCTGATTTTTCCGTTGGAACACAAACGATTAACTATTCTGCTTCGGATAACTGCCAAAATATGGCAACATGTAGTTTTACAGTGACGGTTTCACCTATAGACGGAAACATGCTGACCGTTACTTGCCCTAGCGACATTACGGTGACTTTACCAAATAATGCAACTTCAATGCCTGTTTCTTGGGCAGATGCGACTGGTACAACAACTTGTCCCACAGGTGGATTTTCGGTTGGATTCTTGCCGAATGTTGGAAGTTATACTTCAGGGGACAACTTTTCTGCGGGAGTTTATACAT
>CAYRVZ010000041.1:0-15219 GCA_964427815.1 uncultured Saprospiraceae bacterium
GAAGATGATGAATTGAACAAAATCTTTCTTCGTTTATTGTTCTTTTTATTGACTATCTTTGTAAAAAAATGATATTATGAAAAAGATGATCTTTTTTTCCCTTTTGATGTTTAGTGCCTTTTTTGTTTCTGCTCAGTATTTTGAAGTGGGTATGAAATGGACTTATGCGCACGGTGTAGGTTTACCTCCAGTTTATTATGAAGTACATTCTATCGAAATAACAGGAGATACTTTGATCAATGGCGAGACTTGGTTTGCCCTTGATGGGCGTTGTAATTGTAGTGCAGAAATAAAGATGATTCGTCAGGAAGGGCAAAAGGTTTATTATAGGTGGGAAGACGAAAAATACCTGCTTTATGACTACGCTTTGGTGGCGGGAGATTCTTTGCAAATTAAATTTCCACTAGCAGTAACTCCCGAATCATTATGGGATATTTCTATGATCATTGGTGCCACGGAAATAAATAATTTTGGTGGTTCGGATTTTAAAGTTCAGGAAATGAGTTATGGTGGTAATAATTTTGGAGTAGATTTTGGTCAAAGATTTATAGAAGGTCTTGGTTCTTTGGATTTTTGTCTTTTCCCCCAAAATGGTCTTTGTGAAGAAGGTTCTTATTTGCGTTGCATCACGTTTGCGGATGGTTCGACCATTAAGTTTACGGATGATCCTGATTGTTCTATTGTGGGGACAAAAGATATAGAATTATCTGGAATTTCGTTGCTGCCCAATCCCGTTTTCGATTTTTTAAAAATTGAGAATCCTGACAATCACTCTTTCGATTTACAAGTTTTTAATCAACAAGGTCAGCTGATGTTTGCTCAAAAGGGCATTCGAGCTTCTAGCCAAGAAGTAACTACAAAAGACTGGGCATCAGGTGCTTATATCGTTAGGTTGGCGAGTGCGAAAGCGGTGTTTACTCGTGTGATTGTGAAGGAAGAATAAGTTTGATTGCGCAATTGTGATTCATTTTGCACAAATTCCATTCGGTTGAACAATTGAGTCCACTCCGAAAAGTCAATATGTATTTTTGATTGGGGATTCCACAAAATTGTATTTTGTAGACTCCTATTTTAACAATGATTCGGTCATTTTTCGGGCAAAAAAAGTAGGAAAAAGCCCAATAAGTCTGGGCATTTTCCTATTTGATGCAAATTGTGTTTTTGACTGAGTTGCGTAAAATAGAAGTTATTGCCTGAAGCGAAGTATGGAAAAAATAAATGTGTGATCGACCTAAAACCCCGTAGGGGTTTCCCTGCTTAGCCCATAGGGAAGCTATGGGCTAAGAAAGGTTTGCGATGTAATATTAATTATTCCCGTACTAATTCAAAATCAGTCCGACGATTTTTACTTCGGCCATTATTCGTATTGTTATTAGCTACAGGCTTGTCAGGACCATTACCAATAACGATAAAACGATTGCGTGGCATATTGTGCTCAGTAGCAAGGTAATTAGAAACAGACTGGGCTCTTTTCTTTGAAAGGCTCATGTTGGTAGCTCGACTACCCGTATTATCTGTATTACCTTCGATACGAATACGTGCATTGGAGAAAGCCTTGGCTATGTCCACAAACTCCCTGTCAATGATATATTTAGCATTGTCATCTAACTTGTATTCGCCTGTACGGAAAGCAATACTAACTCGCTTGGTGGCGATAGCTTCTTTGGTCTTTCCTTCTGTTGTTGTTACTTTCGTAAAGTTTTTGGCTCCTTCTGCTTTTTGAGCAGCACCAGATAAATTGGCATTTTTGACCATTCTATCAAAAGAAATCTGTCTCCAAGAAGGGACATCTTTTGCAAAACCCAATCCACTATATACGTTCGTCATACGGCTATACAATCTTTCTCCCGTTACGCCTTTATAGTTGGGATTCAAGCCAAAGAAATTAAGGTTGTCCCCATGTGTAGTCAAACGCACATTGTTAATAGCTTGCATCGTCATTTCTTCTGTAAAGCCCGTAAAGTTTTGCGCAAGTATCTTGGCAGCCTTTCTTTTCGCATTTGGATTCGCATTAATTTCTGCTGCACCCGTCATCCATCCTTCGTATAGATTAGCAAGTTCTTTTTGGTGACTATTCACCCAAGAACGTTTAGCAATAAAAGCATCTGCAATAATATGCGAAGCCGAACGTGTACTCTCCAAAATACGAGCACCTGGTACGGCTTGGACACAGGCTTCATCATCTGGACTCCAGACAACTGCCGCATCCACTTTTTGGCTCTTAAAGATGGCCGCCGCATCAATTGCAGAAGCTTGAGGAATGATTTCTACATCATTTTGCGAAAGACCGCCTGCCTCTAATAACCAAAGCAAAAACGAATGAGAAGGAGTCATTTCGGCAACGGCAATCCGCTTTCCTTTTAAGTCTGAAACCTTATTGAGTCCTCTGCGAGCCACGATTGCATCTCCACCTCTAGACCAGTCCGCTTGAAAAACGACTACGGGTTCAAAATCTTTTAATTCCCCCATTTCAGTCGGCAGTGCATCGACGGTACACCATAATAAGTTGACGTCATCATTTTTCCAAGCCGCACGTGAGGGTACAAAATCATCTAGGATTTGAAAATCTACAAGCATACCGTAATCCTGATAGAATCGAGAGTCTTTACTCGCTGCAAAACCATTATTGAAGTACTGACCACCAGCGTACCCACCCCAAGTGACGACTCCGATTTTGACGACATCATCCCCCAAGTTTGTGTTTCTTGTAGGTTTGTTTTTAGTGATGGTATTGGTTTTTTCTTTTGCCTTGTCGATGATATTTTTACCAGCATCCGTATTGGAAAAATATTTAAAACCAAAAACAATCGCCGCTACGATAGCGATGGTCATCAATAGTTTTGAGAATGCAGTTAATTGCGTTTTAGCCATTTTGTTTGTTTTAATTCGAGAATGTTATTTGTACTGGTTTGATTAATCAAAAAGAGAATCATATTGATTGCCTTGCCCTGCTTCCCGTTCAGATTGGATAGGGGAGTCAAGATCCAAAACCTCTTTTTGGTTTTTTGCCTGATTTAATATATCTAATTTGTCGTCTCCCAATAATAGAGATTCACTTTCTTTTTCCCACTTTTCAAGTAGTGCAAGTCCATCTTCTTCAAAAACCCCATTTTGGAGATCCACGGAGTCCATGAAGTTAGAGGTCATATCCATAAAGCGCTCCATCTCACCGACTTTTTGACCCACGTCAGTTGCTATAGCATCTAGTGCCATGTCGAACATTTCTCGTTTGCTATTATTTCCAGCAATGATACTTTTGGCAGACCGCATAGCAGAGTGACTGGCTTTTATGGCTTTGTATTCTTGTTCTTTCACCTGTACTTGATCCACAATGTCTTCTAGCATTATTTCTGAATTACTGTACATTTTGGTCAATACTCGGTACAAAACCTCCATCTTTGTATATAGCTCATCAAGCCGTAAATTTGAGTCTTTCAGCCGCCCTGCTTTACGGGCTTTCAAGACCATAATGGACTTTTTGTTGGTACTTTTGGCGCGATTGGCCATGGAAAGATTGTTTTTGATTTCTCTTTCATTTTTGACAATCATTTCCTTTAATTGGTGCATTTGACCTCGTAATTTGCCTATCTGCGTATTCATCTTGCGCAAATTCCCTTTTAAACTACTAATGTAATTTTTCAAAATACCGATAGGGTCGATAGTGACAAACCATCCTGTAATCTTACGCATGACACTCTTGTAGGCATAGCTGATTAATGCCCTTGCTTTTGGGTCTAGAGCCACATAAACAACTGCCCCTAAAGCAGCAGCTAAAAAACTAGCATACAAGGTATTTTCTAATAAAGAAGTAATGATTGGAAGGGCTTTAATTAAAGCATAACCGCCCCCTATAATTAAAGCGCCCATGAATAACTTACCTGTCGTGCCTTCGGGTTTTTCCCAAAAGGACTTCTTTTTGAATTCTTGCATTTCTGGAGACATATTTGTACGTTTAATTTTTTAATTAGAGTATTGGAAGGTGAAGATAGGCAAATCTTTGTTATTTTCGCCTAGTTCTATTGTAGAATTTCAATATTTTGGTAAGTCGCTTGCGCAAATTCGGGTTAAACAAAACGACTAAAAGTCCAACGACTACGGCTATGCCTATGATGTTAAATAGGGCTCCGAATAGTCGAGGCAGCACCACTAAGGCAATGACGGCGATGATGATGTAAAGAGTTTTTTTATTCATGTGGTGAATTTTAAAGCAAAGTACGTAGTTTTACGAACAATTGAGTTGCTTTTTCTACAATTGATGCTTTTTTTTGTACGAAAGGACTATTAAACGAGTAATAAGTGGGGCTTGCGCAAAAAAAACTACTTCAGATAGGTCTTCATCTTCTGAATATCAGACTCGATTTTATTAGCTAATACTTGATAGGAAGCAATAAAATTACTGTGCGCGGTGGTTACTTTTTGTTTGGCGGTTTCTACTTCTTTTTGTTGAATTTGAATCTCTTTTTCTTGACGCTCGATCTCTTTTTGAAGGGTTGCAATGTGTTTTTTATTATCCTCAATGGAGGTTATCGTAGCTTTTATTTGCTCTTTTTTGGTTTGGATATTGGTGTTTGTTTGATTTTGAAGTGCATGTTGAAACTTGGCATCTTCTTTTTTGAGTACATCTAGGTAGTAATGTGCAGACTTCTCTAATTGCTGAGGCGTAACGCCCATCGTTTGCGCAAGCGTATAGGCAGATTTAAACCGTGTCGCCTCATCCATATTCATTTTTTCTAAAGATTTGATGGCATTCATAAACTCCAGATAGTCATAGCCTTCTAGGTTCGCCTTCTCCAAGGCTTGAAGGAGCACATTCATGAACTTTTCTTCCACTTGTCCCGGTAGGGTCGATTTCGGAATAATAGTCTTGGGCTTGACTTTTTCAATGCCTTCTTTGGGAGTGGTTACTTTTGGTGGAGTAGAAGCCGAAGCACCTTCTTCTTCTACAACAAACAGCGATTTTAGGTTCTTGATGAACTTACTCATGTGACTTTTTTTTCTGTTGTGCAAAGATAAGGATAACTTAGGAAATAAGCCTTTCATGGGTGCTTATGATTTCAACGGCAGTTTAACTAGTAGGATAATTAAGGGATTATAAGGAAGCCTAGTTTAGGCTTTCTCCGCTCGCTGATTTTTACACGACAGTGTAAATGTACGCTGCTTTCCAAAAGTTCCAAACTTTTGGAAAGTTCGACAAGGAGGCGAGTTGATACCTTGCAACGCCCCAACCATCGACCGTAAGGAGGAAATTACGCCCCAAAATAAATAAGCAAAATAGCCAAAACAGATAGCGCTAAACCAAAGTATTGGGGTTTTGAGAAGCGTTCGCTAAAAAGCACTACGGAAAGAACGGCTGCAAAAACAATGATGCCTACATTGTTTAGCGTGAAGAAGACAGAGGCTTCAAGTTCGCTGCCTAAGGCTTTGAGCATATAGTGTATCGCTAAATAATTGGGAATGCCTAGTGCTACGCCCGCAATCAAATTCTTTCGCTGAAAATTGGTTTTTCTACGGATGAGTAATAGGATCAATCCTACCACCCCTATGATGGCTGCTGTACCAAATAAGGTGCCCGTAAAAATGGGGTCAGCACTTTTGATTGCAAGTCTTTTTTCTACTATTAAAAAAACGACTTCAATTAATACAGAAAAGACCAATGCCAAAATGGGAAAAGCAACTTTATAACCCATTTTAACGGAGTTTTTTTCTGTTTTTTTCTTTGGGTAATTAGTAAAAATAATCGCTAAAATAGCCGCTACAACGCCTGCCCACTTCAGACTATTCATCAACTCCCCCAATGCCCAAAATGAAAAAATTACCGTAAAGCCAAGCGACATTTTTTGCATGATGGCTCCAGTCGTGATACCAAAGTAACGGACTGTTTGGGCAACCATATTAAAGCCAGAAACAAACAAAAAGCCTAGGATTATGGCCCAGCGAAACCAGGGTTGCTCAAATGAACTTGTCTGCAATGGAAAATGACCTAAATCTATCCAAGCGGCTAGAACACAGGTGAAATAATTAAATACTATCGCCTGAAAGACATCTATTTTAAACTTGCTGTAGAGTTTGAAAATAACACCCAAGATAGTATTGAAAAAAATAGAAAGTAAAAGAAATTGCATACGTTTTATTTAGAGTTGCAAAAATGCACTTTATATTTAGATTTGACTATGTACTTGGTTGATTATCTTTTGGATTAATCGCAAGCCTAAAAGCCTTATTTGTATTTATTTTACCTACCTTTGTCGTCCAATTTTAATCAATGATTTTTAACGTACACGAAGAAGAAAGAGCCGTTTTACAACTCATCAGCCAAGCTGGGAAAGAGTTGGGTATGGCTGTGTATATTGTTGGTGGGATTGTACGAGATCGGTTTTTGGGCCGCCCGTCTAATGATATTGATATTGTCTGTTTGGGGAGTGGTATTGCCCTTGCGGAAAAAGTAAGGTCTTTGTTGCCAGGAAAACCAAAACTTGCTGTTTATCAACGATTTGAGACGGCGATGCTGTTAACAAAAACAGGGCTAGAACTGGAGTTTGTGGGGGCTCGAAAAGAGTCTTATCGAGCACATTCTCGAAAGCCTACAGTCGAAAATGGGAGCTTGGAAGATGACCAATTTCGTCGAGATTTTACTATTAATGCGATGGCTGTTTCATTGAATGAGGCTACTTTTGGCGAAGTCATCGATCCTTTTGGCGGATTGGAGCATTTACAGCAAAAGAAACTCATTACTCCCTTAGAGCCGGGTAAGACCTTTAGTGATGATCCATTGCGGATGATGCGGGCGATTCGTTTTGCTACACAATTGGATTTTGTCATTGAACCGAATACTTTGAAAGCGATTGCGGATTATAAAAACAGAATTAAAATTGTCTCTCAAGAGCGAATTACCACAGAAATACAAAAGATAATGAATTCGCCCAAGCCTTCTGTGGGTTGGAAATTACTTTTTGATACTGGGTTGTTGGCGATTATCTTTCCAGAATTACAGGCGATGTATGGCGTTGAAATTAGAAATAAAACGGCTCATAAAGATAATTTTTATCATACGATTCAAGTGTTGGATAACCTGGCGCAGAAATCCAATAATGTGTGGTTGCGTTGGGCTGCCTTGTTACATGATATTGGTAAGCCACAGACGAAGCGATGGTCAGATGATTCGGGTTGGACATTTCATGGGCATGAAGCGATAGGTGCTAATATGGTCAAACGGATTTTTAAAAAATTAAAATTACCCCTTGGCGCAGAAATGAAGTATGTCCGAAAATTGGTGAGACTCCATCAGCGCCCTATTGCACTAACCAATAAAGAAATCTCGGAGTCTGCCATTCGACGCATTATTTTTGAAGCGGGGGAGGATTTAGATGACTTAATGGATTTGTGCGAAAGCGATATCACTTCTCGTAACGAAAAGAAAATAGAGCGTTATCTCCGTAATTACAAACAGTTAAGGAGTAACTTTAAAAAAGTCGAAGAACGGGATAACCTACGGAATTGGCAACCCCCGATTGATGGACAAGAAATCATGGACACCTTTAATCTTCCGCCGAGCCGAGTAGTCGGATTGATTAAAGATCACATCCGTGAAGCTATTTTGGATGGAGTGATTCCAAATGAAGTGGAAGCTGCTCGGGCTTTGATGTTTGAAAAAGCGAAAGAGCTTGGGGTTTAGGCTGTCAACACAAGATTCCTAAACAATTTCAATACGGCTATGACCTTGCCCGTTCTTGACTACTTGTATTTGGGTGGTGATCCTTTCTTTTAATGCCGGAACATGAGAAATAATACCAATTGTCTTTTGACTTTCCGATTGTAATTTTTCCAAAGTGTCAATTATCTGATCTAATAACTCTTCATCTAAAGTCCCAAATCCTTCATCAATAAATAGCGTATTAATCTCAATATGTCGAGAAGCTAAATCGGACAAAGCCAACGCCAAGGAAAGACTGACAATGAATTGTTCGCCACCCGAAAGGGTATTGACTGAACGCCTCTCACTTCCCATGTCTAAGTCGATTAGAGACAAGCTATCGTCTTCATTTTCAGTAGGAACCGCTAACTGGTACCGTTTATTCAGCGTCTTCAGCCGGATATTGGCGAGGTAAACTAGTTGATGGAGGGTTAGGTCCTGTGCAAAAGAATTAAACCTTTTTCCATTTGCATCCCCGATATATTCGTTGAGCAATATCCATTTTTGATTTTGGTCCTCTTGAACTTTTATTTCTTTTTCGAGTGTTTTTAGGTTGGATTGGATATCCGTTTGTTTGGTGAATTGCACGTGCAGTTGATCTCGATTTTGTTTTGTTTCTTGGCGTTTTTGTTTTTCGTCGTATTCTTTTTTGAGCCATATCTCTAGAGAGGTGGTATTTGTATCTTTTGTTTTTTGTTTTAGCTGACTTTCTAAGGTCTTGAGTTTAGTGGTGTTCTGTTGAACTTTGTTCTGATACTTTTTTTCTAGGTCTGAGAGTTCTTGATAGGTGCCTTGCGGCAAAATGTCTAGAATTAAATCCTCAATGGGGCGATGGGTTCTAGCAGCTACTTTTACTTGTATTTTTTTTATGTTTTCGCTGGTCTCCAGTATTTCTTCTTTTAGCTTTGCAGTAGTACTTTGGTTGTGTTTAGTATTTTGCTGATACTCATTCCATAGGTTTCTTTTGAGGGATATATCCTTTCTGATATCAGAACCAGCATACTTCCTTTTGATTGAGGCGTCCAGTTTTTTACCTTTTTCTTCTAGTACTAATAATTTCCCAATCAAAGGAATTAACAGTTTTTGTTTTAAACCCATTTTTCTTAATTCAGCCCATTCCTTTAGATGGACTTCGTAAGTATTATTTGTAGCTATGATGTCCCCGTAGGAAGCATCAATTTTAACTCCAATTTTTTGAAGTTTCTCTTGGATGAGTTGCTTTGAATGTTGAATTTCTTTAGTCGTTTCTTTAATGGTTTCTTGGATAGATTGTTGGATTTGCTCTTTGTTTTTTTTATCCGTTTTTAATTGTATAATGTACGCACTTTCCTTACCCAGTTGTTCTTGCTTTTTTTGAAGTAAAACTTGAGAAGAATGGTTGATTCCTGCCTGATAATCAGCGCTATACGGGTGTTTTGTGGCGCCACATAGGGGGCAAGGTAAACCGTCTTTTAACAGGTGGCGATGTTCAGTTAACTCTCGTTTGAGTAAGTTTATTTTTTCGTCCTTTAGTAAGCCATCTACTTCGGCTTTGTACTTCGCTTCATTGGCTTTTGCCAATTCGATTTTTTGAGGAACCTCTTTTAGAAAAGCCATAATGGGTTGCAGCTCTTTCTGACTATTTTGTAGGCGTTCCTCCTCTTTCAATATGCTTTGGTTTAGGCCTTGGCAGGCGACAATTATTTCCCTAATTTTTCGATTCGTCTCGAGCGCATTTTCTGGATTTTTCAAATCGTCTTTGTGTAGGATTTTGCGAAGCTTTTGGGCTTTTTGCTTATTTATTTCAATCTGTTTTAGATTGAGTTCTTTTATTTTATGTGTTTCCGACACGCCAGTAGGGAGGTTCAGTTCAACTAGTAAAATTTTGGCTTCAGCATGTGTATTTCTATATTGGTTTCTGTGTTGTTCTAGTTTTTTTTCCAAGTCCAAGACTTCTTTTTCAAATCTGTCCATAGTTGAATTGAAATCCACAATTTTTTGATTCGTTAACAGCTCTGCTGCTCGGACAAGGGCTTTTGTTTTGTCTTGTATCTCAGACGCTTCTTTTTTGAACTGGGTTTCTTTTTTTTGTTGCATGACCAGTGCATCAGTCAATTGCTTCCAGGATCTTAATTCTTCTAAAATGGGAGATAGTGCTTGGTGCTGAATTAGTTTTTTTCCTTGGCTTTTCTTAAAATCATTTTGTAGTTCTAAACTTTCAAGAAGTGATTTGTTCGTTTGTTTTAGTTCAGTTTCCAGCAGCGCAACATCTTTTTTTACTTGAATGGATTGCATGATTTCTTGAATGGATTGTTCAGCCTTTTCCAATGCTATATTACTTTTGGCTAAAGAATTGGATAAATTATCAAAATCTTTGGTATCCATTTTTCCCTCTAATAAAATTGATTTTCTGTTGGTCAATTCCTTTAATTGTTCCCCATATTTTTTGTACATTTCGAATGCCTTCTTACCAATTTCTTCATAAATCCAAGCACCCGTTATTTGCTTTAATAATTCATTTCGTTTGTCTTTTTTTTCCGTAAGGAATTTGGCAAATTCGCCTTGTGCCAATAAGATGGACCGAATAAATTGGTCATAAGTAAGCCCAATAAGCTCTTCATTTTTTTTTGCCACATCACTTTTTAGGGTCGTGATGATGGTCCCAGTAGCATCGGCAATTTCCATTTCTGTTTTTTTCAATTTGCCTGTTCGGGCGGTAGAAATGGACCATTTAGAAGTAAAAATCCCCTGTTTACATTGATATTTTACTTCTGAGTAGGCATCTTTGGTATTACGGGTAAGGATGGCTCCTGTCTTTTCAATGACTTTGTTACTGATGCTTTTGACTCTAGGGGTGGTGTCATAGAGTGCTAAAGAAATGGCATCTAGGATTGTTGTTTTACCGCTACCTGTTGCACCTGTGATGGCGAATATACCCGCATCTTTGATGGGGGGAATAGTGAAATCTATCTGATGTTCACCTTTGAGGGAGTTGATGTTTTTAAACTTTACAGAAAGGATTTTCATAGCACGGAGTTTTCGGAGCCTAGGACTGCTTCATACACTTCATCGAATGCCTCTAGCAAAAGGGCTTTACTCTTGGTGGTTAATTCTTCATTCTCTAGGCGTTTTTCAAATACTTCCTTCGGTTTGAGGTCTTCTAGGTTTAAGGAAGGTTCATATAAAGTGGCGGCACCTTTCGGGTTGTTTTTGAAATAGGTCCTTTGATGGATGATTTCTGCTTCATTATTAGCATTGAAGTCTGTGATAGTTTTTTGCAATTCAGTCGCAATCATCGGGTCATAATGCTCTTCAAATATAGCAACATCAATGAGCCTCTTACGAGGATGCTTTTGTTTCGGTAAAGTTTTTAAATCCATTTGAACCTCCTCCAGCGTCCCCGTAAATTTTATTAATTTCCGAAAGATAGGAACTAAGACACTCCTTTCGTTGACCACTCCTTTAGTAATATCAAGAATTATTACTCGTTTTTCATCTTCTTTTTCGCTAAAGGATAACGCAATAGGCGAACCAGAATAATAAATTTTGCGCGTCTTACTTACTGTCTGTGGAATGTGGATATGACCCAACGCCACATAGCTATAATAATCTCCAAATTCTTCTGCCAATATGCCTGCTTCATTTCCGACTTGGATGCCACGTTCTGATTCGGCAGTGTGCATACCTTGAACAAATAAATGTCCCATAGCCAGGGCAGTTGCTTTTGGAAATTTTTGCTGACAAGTTGTTGCTAAATCAGCAAACACTTTTTGAATACCTGCCCGAATTGCCTCTTTTCGATCTTTGTATGATTCGCCACTTACCATTTTTCGCAAGTCACCATCTCGGAGATAGGGTACGGCGACGACCACTATGTCTTCTTTTTTCGTAAGGGGAATGATAATCGATTCTTTATCCGCTGGCATGCCGCCCACAATCTTAATATTAAGAATAGATAGCAACTCCTTAGGAGCATCCAAAACCGCAGGAGAATCGTGGTTGCCGCCGGTGATGATAACCTGACAATTTAGCCGACTTATCTGATTTAAGAAGTGATAATATACTTTGCGAGCATCACTGGAGGGGTTGGCCATATCAAATATATCCCCCGAAACTAAAAGTACTTCAATTTTTTCTTTTTGGATAGTCTCTAACAACCAACTAAAAAACAAGTTAATATCAGGCAAAAAATCTTTGCCATGTAAGCGCTTACCAATGTGCCAGTCTGATGTGTGTAGAATTTTCATTGTAAGGTGTTGATAGTTAGTTGTTTAGTCTTTTTTTAAAAAATCAAAAATATCAGGATTTCGGATAAACACATTTTTCCAGTCAACTACCTTGTCAAGATTGTATCCTGTCATTCGATTATGATAATAGTAGAGCAGCGCAAAATCTCTACTGTATAAATCACCAGCCTTATTAACGGCAAGTGGCTTTTTGAGATGAAACCTTCCGACCTTGACGACACCATCATAAATAATTTCAAGCGGTTGCTTTTTTATTTGTTCCGAAAGGATGATATCTTTATTTTCGGCCATTTCAAATAATTTAATTTGAATTTCGGCAACGACATCTGCCACCAGTTCAATGGGGAAATTAATATCTTCAGTAGGCAAGCGAAGTAGCGCAAACTGGTCTAGGTTCGGATGCTTTCTTGCCAATATATTATACACGGCAAAAGCAGTCAAATGACTGGACAATACAATATTTTCTTTTTTGAAACGGTGTATAATCCTTTTGGCTAAATGCTTCGTATATACGGATTCACGTTGTCTATCTCTAGTCACCTCTCCATTATGTACAAAGTAATCTCGAATGTTTATGGGATTGCCTTGACGGTCTAGACTAACCGCATCTTTGTCTATAAAGTTACCTAAGGCATCCATCGGCCTTCCAATTGATACGATAATCTCTGAAGGTTCACAAAAGAATTCCCAAAAGAATTTTGCAATTGATTTGCGTCGTTTGGATTGGTCTTTTTTTGACGGAAGTAAAAAATCCTCTTTACCCGTTTTTTTGAGATGTTGATAGATTAAATGCTTGCCCTCCAAGACAAAATGATAACTTAAAACCAATGGAACAACAATTATTTTTTTGTCAGATCCTTGCTTTAATAATTCTCTTTGCGCATCGATGATTGAGCCTAGCAGCCCTAGTTTCAGTTGTTCTTCAATGGCGCCAGAGCGAGAACGAGTGCCGCCCGGGAAGAAAATATTATTAACTCCTTTCTGATTTAAGAGGCTAGATAATGCTTTTAAGGTTTCTAAATAAACGACATTTTTTTTGCGTCGATCTACGCGATAGGCACCCAGTCTATTCATGAAATAGGCAACTGGGCCAGAGTTATATAAATTTAGACCCGCACCATAGGCAAAGGCGGGAAGTCCAATAATAGAATCTAAAACATAGCCGATCAAAACAGAATCTAAATTGCTGAAATGGGTGGGCACTATGACAATATTACCTTTCGGAAAAAGCTCTCTCAATAATTCAACTTCGCCAAAGGCTTGCATGCGATCATGAATATTGACATTGGTTCTATACAGGCGTTGCATATTACGATTAGCGGCCGTGTTGAGTAATCTATTAAAAACTACGGTTAAAAATTTTCGTGCAAACCGAAAAGTTTTGTTGTGAAAATAACCTATAATTTCTTCTGCATATCGATGGATGATTTCCTTTAAAATCTGATCGTTTGCATCAATGGCACCTTGGTCTGCTTCGTCGAATTCTTCGGCAAGTAACCTTTGTTTTTCTTTCCAAAACGCAGCTTCGTTATTTTTATCTACTTTCCAAGGTTCTTCTTTAACTCTTGTTTTTTCTTTATAAATCGTTTGCGCAAGTAATTTGCCAAGCTTATCCCCTTTTTTACTTTTAATATGGGCAAAAACCATTTCTTCTAATTCTTTGACAAACTGGTCTCTGTTTTTACCCATTTTTGAAATGGGCCAATCATCTAGATTGGGGAAAAGGGGTGTGTTTTTAAATTTGTACTTGGCCATCTAAAATTCTTCTGCTACTCGTTCATTAATGGAAAAAATATGTGCTGTTAGTTCGTCTTTACCGAGTTTGGTTTTAGAGGAGGTGACAAACATTTGCGGCAACGATTCCCAACTCTCTAATAATTTAGTTTCTAACGCCTTTCGGTTCTTTTTAAAATCTTTGGGTTTGACGCGATCCACTTTCGTAAAAACAATCGCAAACGGAACGCCATGTTCGCCAAGCATGGCAATAAAATCCAAGTCATTTTTTTGGGGTGGAATCATCCCATCGACTAACACAAATACAGATAGTAAATTTTCCCGATGGCGCACATACTGCGTAATCATCGTCCACCATTTTTTGCGATTTGTTTTGGAGACTTTCGCAAAACCATAACCTGGCAAATCCACTAAATACCAGTTATCATCAATTAAAAAATAATTGAGTAACTGTGTTTTTCCAGGTGTCCCAGAGGTTTTGGCTAGTTTTTGCTGATTGGTCAACATATTGATAAGGGAGGACTTGCCTACATTCGAGCGACCGCAAAAGGCATATTCTGGACGATCTGCTGGGGGACACAGCGCCAATTTGGGATAACTTGCCACGAATTGAGCCTTGTGTATAGTCATGGTATGGTGATTATTCGTCGAGAACTGTGTTAAAAGTAGTTAAATATGCCTAGAGAAGTTAATCTCTGTTAAATTAGTGGCACAAGATACAAGTTTCTCTTTGTTTGAAGCGTTTTTGAAGCATGAAGTTTGACAATGTGTCATTCAACAAATTTTTAAATTGAAAAGCTATGAAAAATCTATTGTTTCTTTTTGCGATGACCTTGTTGGTGGGAAGCCTGCAGGCACAATTTTCGTTTGGAATTAAAGGGGGGCTAAATACTATTAATATAGCACCCGAAGAACTATCCATTTTGAATGCAGAAGATGCCAAAGCCTTCGGAATAGCGGTGAAAGAAGCGGATTATGGAATGCATTTTGGGCTCTTTACGCAGCAACGTTTTGGCAAGTTTATTATACGCCCTGAATTTATTTTTAGCTCTAATAAATTAAATTACAAAGTCACTGATTTCAGTACTAGTGACATAGTCCAAACTGTCAAAAGTGAAACCTACCAAAATTTAGATATTCCGGTGCTTTTTGGAATAAAGACCCGCGCTTTACGTATAATGGCTGGTCCGGTTGGACATGTTTTTATCCATAGTAAGTCTGAATTAACGGATTTGAAAGGATACAAAGAGAAGTTTGAAAAGATGACTTATGGGTATCAATTGGGCTTAGGTCTGGATGCAGGAAGACTAAGTTTGGACGGACGTTTTGAGGGGAGTTTTAATAAGGCTTCCGATCATTTTACCTTCTTTGGAAATGACTATGCTTATTCTTCTAATCCAAGTCGATTTATGGTTTCTTTGGGGTTTAGATTTTAAGACTTTATGAGTATGCGCACACAGGTAAAACGCACAGGTAAAACACCAATGTTCAGTCAATAAAAGCTGAATACGGGTGTTTTTTTTTACGTTGATATCCATTTCATTCTTATTTTCCACCTTCATTGTGTTT
>CAYRVZ010000042.1:0-7728 GCA_964427815.1 uncultured Saprospiraceae bacterium
AAAAAAGCACCCTCTTACGAGGGTGCTTATAAAGGGAAAAGAAACTAGGAACTTAGGACATATTTCGTTGTGATGTTCATGGTCACCACGGCATGTTCTGGTCATCAAATCGGGGGGAGAGACCGGTCATTGAGACATTCCGAGTTTAGGTTTTACTCAAAAGGATAATTGATAATTCACTATAATAAAAATTAAAAGGGATGGACACATCTATCCAATTTCTTATGATAACCCGCTAGCTTTATGGATTATAAAAGGAGGATGGACTTGCGTCCATCCTTACTTTTATCGTCCTCAATGACCTTGTTTATGCTTCAACTTCTACCAATTTCTTATTGGCTTTATCCTCTGCTTTTGCAGCTTTAGCTGCTGCTTTATCAGCTTTAGCTTGGGCTTTACTCGCTTTATCATCATTCTTAGTGGTCACTTCTGCTAGTTCTTCAAGAGGTGCATCTTCCCCTAGGATTGCCTTTTTGATTAGCTCTTCTATTTCGTCGGAAACCGCTGGATTGTCTAGTAAAAATTGTTTGGCTCCCTCTCTGCCTTGGGCAATTTTGACATCTTGATAACTGTACCAAGAACCGCTTTTGCCGACAATATCGTATTCTACACCTATGTCAATGATTTCACCGGTCTTAGAGATTCCTTGACCAAAAACCATGTCAAATAATGCGATTCTGAAAGGAGGTGCTAATTTGTTTTTTGCGACTTTTACCTTCACTTGATTTCCCGTTACGTTACCCTCTTTATCTTTAATGGCAGGGCCTTTTCTTCGGATATCTATACGAACAGAAGAATAAAACTTCAAGGCATTACCCCCTGTGGTCACTTCTGGGTTTCCAAACATGATACCAATCTTCTCTCTCAATTGGTTGATAAAAATCAAGGCTGTATTAGTTTTACCGACCACCCCCGTTAGTTTCCTTAGGGCCTGGGACATCAATCTTGCTTGTAGTGCCATCTTCGCGTCGCCCATTTCTCCTTCTAATTCGGCTCTAGGAACTAAAGCCGCTACAGAATCCACCACTATTATATCTACTGCACCAGAACGAATCAATCCTTCTGTAATTTCTAATGCTTGCTCCCCAAAATCTGGTTGAGAGATTAACAAGGCATCGATATCAACGCCTAGCGACTCTGCATAATTTCTATCAAATGCATGCTCTGCATCAATGATGGCAGCAACGCCCCCATTTTTTTGGCATTCTGCAATGGCATGTATCGCAAGTGTGGTTTTACCCGATGATTCAGGACCATAAATTTCGGTAATTCTTCCTTTCGGTATTCCACCGATTCCAAGAGCCAAATCCAATCCTAATGATCCAGTAGAGATCGTCGGTACATCTTGCACCAGCTTTTCTCCTAAACGCATGACTGTTCCTTTACCATACGTCTTGTCTAACTTGCTCATGACTAATTCTAACGCTTTGAGTTTTGCTTCTTTTCCTTTTGACATTTCTTTAAGTTTTAAGTTCCAAAAAATCAAACAATATATTTTAATTTTGCGCAAGCTACCTAAAAGGGTAAACATGATAGCAATTTTAAAACATTATGTTTTTGATTACGATGCAAAGTAAAGCATAAAGTTTTAAACAGTCAAGAATTTTGTAATATAATTTACTAAAAAATGAAACAATAATTTTTTTTCATTGATAATCAAGCAGTTACAAAAATAAAAGAAAACAAATTGTTGTGAATTTACCCTCTTCCTGTCTTTGGGGTTCGCAATGCAATGCCACTAGGACACGCCGATATCCTCCAATGCTGTCCAAAAATGAGGAAAAGATTTCTTTACAACCTCGGGATTATTAATCACCACTTCCCCTTTTGTGGCTAACATCGCAAAGGCCATCGCCATTCTATGATCCTCGTAGGTCTCAAAGGAAGGTTTTAGGGATAAGTCAAGCAGTCCATTAATGGTGTAGAATTCTTTTCCGGATATGGGTGAAAATTTTGGTGGAAGCTTCGTAAAAGAAATACCTACTTTCTTCAATTCAATTTGTAGTGCCTCTATCCTGTTGGTTTCTTTTATTTTGAGCGTTTCCAATCCTGTAAAAAAGCCTGTTTTTTGCGCAAGCGAAACCATCACCATAATCGTCTGAGCTAAGTCTGGACATTCCAAAAAATCAATATCCAACACCTCTTCTTCCTTCGACGAGTCTTTAAAGATTTGCACGCCTGCATCCGTAAATCTCGTACCTATCCCAAATTTTTGCGCAAGCTTAACAATCTCTTGATCCCCTTGCAAACTATTCTCCTGCAAATGAGGCATTAACAAATCCACCTCCTCTACCCCGACCGCCATCCCATAAAAATAAGATGCCGCTGACCAATCGCTTTCTATCGTATAATTTTTGGGTTGATATTTACCAGGCTTTACTTCTATGGTCATTTCCGTTTGCACAATTTCAATACCAAATTCACGCATCATCTCCATCGTCATATTCAAATAAGAAGATGACACCATTTTTCCTTCTGGCTCTAAGCGAATCCCTTTCGGCAAAAGAGGTGCAATTAATAATAAAGCCGAAAGAAACTGCGAACTCATCCCTGCATACATCTTAACCTTATGATTATCAATGTATTGTGGCGAATTAATTTTTAAGGGCGGATAACCTTCCTCACCCAAATACTCAATATTTGCTCCTATTTGCTGTAAGGCATCAACTAAAGGGCCAATTGGTCTTTGCAGCATTCTTGGCGATCCTGTTAAAACCTGCGATCCTTTTTTTGTCGCCAGAAAAGCCGTCAAAAACCGAAAAGTCGTTCCGGCATGTCCAGCATTAAATTCGGTTTCGCCTTGGTAAAATTCAGCCAAAATCCGAATCAACGTTTGGCTATCTTGAGCCGTTGATATATTTTTAATATTAAAATTACTTTCGCATAATGATTGAATAATCAACACTCGATTGGTAATACTCTTGGAGGCGGGTAATTGGACAACGCCCTGCAATTTTTTTTTGGTAAAGGAGATTTTTTTGGCAGTCATGAATGTATTTTACAGACAATAATTAAGCTTAACAACACTGAAAAGATAAGGTTGATTGAACTTTCAATTTAGTCCTGTCTCAAAGCCTCGATGGGGTCTAATTCGGCAGCTTTTTTGGCTGGATAATAACCCGATACAATACCCACCAACAGGCACAATGCTATCCCAAGAGACAGCCAGCCCCACGGCATCAAGAAACTACCACCCATTACTAAAGGAACGATATTCCCCACTAACACGCCTAGCACAACACCCAAAAGCCCCCCTATCAATCCTATCAACAAGGCTTCAATCAGGAATAGGCGCCGAATATCTGATTGGGTCGCTCCAAGGGCTTTATTAATTCCGATTTCTTTGGTTCGCTCTGTTACGGAGACCAACATGATGTTCATCAATCCAATAGCTGCCCCCAATAAAGTGATCAATCCGATACTAATGGTCGAAATTCGAATGGTTGCAGTATTTTCTTTAAGCTTTTCTATCATGGCATCTGATTTGAGGATTTCAAAATCATTCTCCTCCCCTATCTTCAGTCTGCGTACTTGACGAAACAATCCCTCTGCCTCCGCTTCTGCAAACTCCATGTCCAGCATATTACTTCCTCTCACCACCAATGAATATCCCTGCATAGGTTCTCCATAAATAACTTGCCCGACGGATATGGGCACCAACACCACTCGATCGCTCCCCCCGCCCATAGTCGAACCTTGAGAAGCCAAGATGCCAATCACCTTGTACCGCATATCGCCTACGGTGATGGCTTGCCCTAGCGCAAAGGATTCCTTTCCATCAAATAAATCATTGACGATATCTTGACCAATAATGGCTTTGTGTGCGCCATTATTCAATTCCGTTTCCGAAAAATTACGACCATGGGAGAGGTTTTTTCCTTTGACATAGAGATAATTGTCGTCGATTGCATCCACGGACACATTGGGATTAGTGGTTTTCTTACGATACTTGACGGTAGCCAAGCCAGTACAAAACATCGAAATCGTTGTTCGAGCCTCCGCATCAAATCTTTTTTTAAATAATTCTGCCTGCTGAAAAGCAATTACGTCTACCGTTTTGCGTCGATGGGGGCCTACATCTTTTTGCGCAATCTCAAATGATTTTGCCCCAAGCCCAGAAAAACTATCACTCAAAGCATAAGTTACACCATCTAACGCTGTTAAGATCCCAACTAACGCCATAATCCCAATAGCGATAATGGACACTGTCAATAATGTACGGAGCATATTACTTCGAATATTATGTAGGGCTAGTTTGATTATTTCGGTAGTCTGCATGAGGTATAGATTCGCTTGCGCAAAATAATACCATAAAAGTCGGCAAAAAAATGGAATAGTATCGATTTGTTAGATAAATTTGCCTCTAGCTTAGACCAAAAGTCTATACATCCTGTCTAGTTCAGGTCCTTTTCTCTAAATACTACCTATGTCCAATCCATTTATCATACAAAATTCTGAGGGGCGTTCTTTTGAAATACAGCCCGAAGTACTGAAAACGCTGGATCTAATCAAAACGGGGGACAACCAATGGCACCTCCTAGAGAACGGACAAGCCCACACCATCGAGTTGGTTCAATTTGATTATGCCGATCGAAGTATGCAAATACGGGTAAACGGTGAATTTTTTGATCTGACTATCCAAGACCAATATGCCCAATTAGTCAATAAAATGGGTCTAAGCAAAGAAGTTGTTATTGATATCAAAGACATCAAAGCTCCTATGCCCGGACTTGTGCTAAAGACATTTTTAAAAGCAGGTGACACTTTCGTAAAAGGAGATTCATTGCTAATTCTTGAAGCCATGAAGATGGAAAACATCCTCAAAGCGCCTACGGACGGGACTATCTCCGAGGTACTGGTAAAAGATGGGGATTCTGTGGAAAAAGGGCAGGTTTTGTTGGTATTGTAACAGGTTTAAAAACTTACGCAAGCGTTTGGCAGCAGCTACTTAAAGTTCTCTTCCTTAATGCTATAATATAATGTCGCAAAATAATACTTGTCTTCCTTCAGAGTAATCCCCCAAATCCCCTTTGAAAATGGTTAAAGGGCATAAGCGGCATAGGAAGGATGGAACACAGATGACACGGATTTTACGGATTATCGTAGATAGGTATGAAAAGGTGTATTTCTTCAGAGTAACCCCCCAAACCCTTTGAAAAAGGTGTTAATGGTCAACTATTATTTTGCTAAGATGAGGGGCAACTTGCACCAAGGTAAGATTTAGGACTGTATGAATATGGCGGTATCGGGACGGTAGTTGTAATCGTCTGTTTCATCATCCAGTGGCTTTTTCTGCTTAATCCAAAGTCTGTTGAATTTCATTAATTACGTAGGCTTCAATTTCATCCCCCACTTTAATGTCGTTAAAGTTTTTGATGGACAAACCACATTCCATTCCATTTTTAACTTCTTTCACATCGTCTTTGAAACGTTTTAGGGAAGCCAATTGACCGATTACACCTTCTTTGGTAGGATAAATAACGATACCATCTCGGATGACACGGACTTTGCTATTTCTAGTGACTTTACCACTTTGAACATAACACCCTGCAATTTTTCCGATACGCGAGATAGAGAAAACATCCCTTATTTCTATGTACCCCGTTACTTCCTCCTCCTCTTTAGGCTCTAATAAGCCTTCCATGGCGGCCTTTACATCATCAATAGCCTCATAAATGACGCTATAGGTTTTGATTTCTACTTTTTCAACCTCTGCCAACGCACGAGCCGCCATAGAAGGTCTTACTTGGAACCCGATGATGATCGCATCAGATGCCGAAGCCAATAAGATATCAGATTCAAAAATCTGTCCAACGGCCTTATGTATCACATTCACTTGGATGGTTTCCACCCCAAGTTTTATCAAAGCATCAGATAATGCTTCTACAGAACCATCCACATCACCTTTGACTATCAAGTTTAACTCTTTAAAAGAACCTAGAGCCAAACGGCGACCAATTTCATCTAAACTAATTCGGCGTTGCGCTCTATTAGATTGTTCTCTTTTGATTTGTCCCACTTTAGAGGCGATACGTCTAGCTTCTGAATCCGTACTGACCTCTTTGAATACTTCGCCCGCTGCTGGAGCACCGTCCAAGCCCATCACCATGACAGGAGTAGAAGGACCCGCTGATTTCAGCCTTTTCCCAGTATCATCGATTAAGGCTTTAATTCTTCCAGAAAATTCTCCGGCCACAATGGAATCACCAATAGACAATGTACCTTTCTGAACGAGCATTTTAGTGATGTATCCTTTACCTTTTTCGAGCGAAGCTTCAATCACTGAACCAAGTGCTGCTCTATTTGGATTAGCTTTAAGCTCCATCATTTCCGCTTGAAGCATTATTTTTTCTAATAATTTATCGACATTAAGTCCAGTCTTTGCAGAAATTTCTTCTGACATGTAATCCCCCCCCCACTCTTCGACAAGGATGTTCATGGCAGATAGATCCTTCTTAATGACCTCTGGATTGGCTCCGTCTTTATCAATCTTGTTGATGGCAAAAATCATCGGTACTCCCGCAGCTTGCGCATGACTAATTGCCTCTTTTGTCTGTGGCATTACTCTATCATCTGCCGAAATAATGATGACCGCAATATCCGTTACTTTTGCGCCCCTTGCTCTCATTGCTGTAAAGGCTTCATGCCCAGGCGTATCCAAGAAAGTCACCCCTAAATCGCCGACCTTCACTTCATAAGCTCCGATATGTTGAGTAATCCCCCCAGCTTCTCCATCTGCAATTTTTGCAGAGCGAATATAATCTAGTAGTGACGTTTTACCATGATCTACGTGTCCCATGATGGTCACGATTGGCGAACGAGGAAGTAAGTCTTCTTCTGCATCTATAATTTCATCTACACTGAGATCTAATAGTTCTTCCGCAGAGATAAATTCAATTTCTCTATCAAACTCGGTGGCCACCAATTCGATAATTTCAGCGTCCATCCTTTGGTTGATACCCACCATAACACCTAGGCTAAAGCAAGCCGAAATAATATCAACGGGTGTAACATCTAAAAGACTCGCAAATTCAGACACTGAGATAAATTCAGTCACCTGAATTGTCCCTAAATCCTGTTCCATTTCTTGCATTTCTGCAATTTCTGCCTTTTTCTCTCGTACGCCTCTTCTTCTCTTCTGCCTTTTTTTAGAAGACCCAATATTCATTTTGGCCATTGTAGCCTTCAACTGCTTATCTATTTCCGACTGAGAAACTTCTTTGGTTTCAGGCTTTCTACCTTTATGGGGTTTTCCTCCCTCTCTTCTATTCTGTTGGTTTCCTTCACCTTTACTTCTCTGACCACCAGAACCACCTCCACTAGTAGCTGGTTTTGCCCCTTTAGCTACTTTCTTGACCGTTCGTTTCCGTTGTTTTTTTGTTTTCTTAGTTTCTAGCTTGGAGGTATCAATCTTCCCCATTATCTTGAGCCCCTTCAATTTTGGTGCTTCCCGCTTGATAAAGTTTTCTTCTTTCTTAGGCTCGCTCGTTTTTTCGTCTGCTACTGGAGGAGCAGTATCAGGTTGCTGTTCAGCTACAGGTTCAAGCTTCTTCTCTACTTTCTTAGGTTCTTCTTTCTTAGGTTCTTCTTTCTTGGGTTCTTCTTTCTTGGGTTCTTTCTTGGGTTCTTCTATCTTCGGTTCTTCTACTTTCTTGGGTTCTTCTACTTTCTTGGGTTCGGGCTTAGGCTCAGCCTTCTTCTTTTTATGCGCATCTAGGTCTATCTTCC
>CAYRVZ010000042.1:7828-14692 GCA_964427815.1 uncultured Saprospiraceae bacterium
GGTTCGGGCTTAGGCTCAGCCTTCTTCTTTTTATGCGCATCTAGGTCTATCTTCCCAACGATTGTAGGGCCTTTTGGCTTTGGTTTATCTTCGACCTTTGGCTCTGGGGCTTTTGGTTCTTCGACCTTTGGAGGTGTCACAGGATCTGGTACAGGTATAGGTGTTTCCACCTTTGGCTCTGGGGCAGGCACTTTAAAAACACTTTTCTTAGGTTCAGCTTCTACTTGATTCGGAGTGGAAGGTCTGCCTATTACAAGTTTATCCGCCTTTTGCTTTTCAGCAATAGACCCTTGAAATTTTTGCACCAGCGCCGCATACATATCATCCGATACTTTTGCATTCGGTTTGTTGGTAATTTCAAAACCATTTTCGGTGAGGTATCCCACGAGTGTAGTCGTAGCGACATTAAGCTCCGAAGCTGTTTTTACCAAGTTACGTTTTGCCATAAAGTTGTTTAAATTTTTTCCTTTCGGAAAATCCCTGCAAAGGTACAAAAACCTTTGCATTGTAGGGTATTTTGGATTATCTATCCCAAAAAAAATATTTACCGCCCATTACAGGCGGTAAATGGTTTATTCTCCATCAAATTCCTTGGTAAAGACTTCTCTTACACCAATTATAGTTTCTTCTTCCAAATCTGTTCTTCTCACTAACTCTGCTACGGAAAGATCCAAGACATTTTTTGCGGTATCGCAACCAATGTTTTTCAAAGCATCAATCACCCATCCTTCGATCTCATCAGAAAATTCATTCAAATCAATATCTTCTACTTCTTCATAAACTTGGTCAGAACGATATACATTGATTTCATAATCTGTTAATTTGGACGCAAGTCTGATATTCGTTCCCCCTTTACCAATTGCTAAAGAAACTTGGTCTTTATCTAAATACACATCAGCAATGCGCTTTTCCAAATTTAATTCGATAGAGGTTACTTTTGCAGGCGTTAAAGACCGCTGAATAAATAATGTCTCATTGTTAGTATAAGGTACAATGTCGATATTTTCATTCCGTAATTCTCTTACAATACCGTGAATTCTAGAACCTTTCATTCCGACACAAGCACCCACTGGGTCCACTCTATCATCCAAAGACTCTACCGCTACCTTGGCGCGTTCACCTGGCAACCTAACAATCTTCTTAATAACAATTACACCATCCTCTATTTCAGGTACTTCTTGCTCCATGAGTTTCTCAAGGAAGGTCGGGTGAGTTCTAGAGATATAAATCATCGGATTGTTATTTTTCAATTCGACATGCGTAATGACCCCACGTAGCAGACCTCCAGGATCAAAACGCTCCCCTCTAATGACATCCGTTCTAGGCAAGATCAACTCGTCTCCCGTTGCATCATCAAAGACCAAAATATCTTTTCTAAGAATTTGGTTCACCTCACAAGTCACTATTTCTCCGACTCGATCGATATATCTCTTATACACTTCATCTTTTTGCAGATCCAAGATTTTAGTCATCAAGGTTTGCCGAGCGGCTTGAATGGCTCTTCGACCAAAAGTCTTTAAGTATAATTGCTCATAACATTCATCACCTACTTCATAATCCTGATCGATTTCTAATGCCCCAGAGATGGCTATTTGGGTTTTTTCGTCACCGACTTCACCATCGTTGACGACTTCTCTAATCCTCCAGAGTTCTAAATCTCCCGTTGAAGCGTTGACAATGACATTAAAATTTTCATCATCCCCATATTTTTTCTTAATGAGGGTTCTGAATACATCTTCCAATACTCTCACGAGTGTAGGTCTATCGATGTTTTTTGTATTTTTAAAATCCGAAAAGGTTTCTACAAGGTTGAGCATTCTATTTTACTTTTTCTTGTTAAACGAAATTTGAACTATTGTTTGTTTGATTAAATCAAAAGGGATTTTATTCTCCACTTTTTCTCTAATTTTCTTTTTTCCTTCCTTGCGGACAATTTTTTGCAGGATGGTAATCCCAACTTCGTCCGCAGCTACTAATTTTCCTTTTTCCTCTCCGTTATCTGTTTTCACTTTCACCTCACGTCCTATATTATTAATATACTGGCGCAAAATCTTGAGTGGTTTACTGATACCGGGGGATGACACCTCCAAAACGTACTTTTGTTCTACCCAAACAAATTCATCAATGTACGCTTCTACATGGCGGCTAATGGATTGACATTTTTTTAGCGAAAGCCCTGAGTCACAATCCAGAAAGATGTTTAACCTTTTACCTGGAAGGGATTCAATCTCTACCAAAAAGCAGTCTTCATAGCCTTCAGTCCCAAATTTCTCATTCAGAACCTCCGTAATTTTTGTCGTAATATCCATCAAAATGGTATAAAAAAGAGGGAGCCAAGTGGCTCCCTCTTTTGTCTTTTTTTAATCTACTGCAAAGGTAAGGTTAAATTCCTTTATTTCCAAGTATTTGGGCTTAGATATTATAGTTTATGATGTGATTTTGCCCATTGTAATAAATAAAAGCCCATAAACAGATAAATACGATTAGGCCAATAATTACTTTTAATAGAAAAATGCCTTTTTTGGTTGCGTGGTCTATGTGGTCACTCATGGTTGATTGATTTTGTCGTGATGAAGAATTCGATGCAAAGAAAAATAAAAATTAGGAATCCACAAAAGATTAGCCGCTTTATCTAACTAATCTGCTTTGAAAAGCAATCTTTACCAAACTAGCGGTACTATTCACACTCAATTTGCGCATTAAATTTTTCTTATGTACGCTTACGGTTTGGTCACTGATGAATAGTTGGTCTGCGATCTCCTTATTAGAAAGAGCCTCACCAATTAAGCTTAATATCTCGACTTCTCGCTTGGTTAAATTATTTTTTTGGACAAATCTATCATCTGCTTCAAAAGAAGATTTTCCTTTTGTCAAATTAGAATGCACATTCGGGAGGCTGACTCCTTCGCCAAAATATACTTCGCCTGCTACGACTTCTCTAATTCCAGTAATCATGTCATTCTTTTTGGAGCTCTTCAACATGTATCCATCAACCCCATTTTTAAAAGCTTTTTTTACATATTTGGGATCGTCATAGCTTGTGAGCACCATTATTTTTGTACCCTTAAACTCCTTTTTCACCTTGGCAACTAATTCTAAACCACTTTCATCCTCCAAATTCAAATCAAGCAGTAATAAATCGGGTTTTATCTGATACAGCAACACAAATAACTCCTTACTATTGGAGGCAACGGACATAGATTCAACCTCCTCCACGCTGTTCAATACAGACTTCATGCCTTCCGCAAATAAAAGATGGTCATCCACCAATACCACACTAAACTTCTCCATTATTCCTTATATTGGTTATCGATTGTTCTTGACTATAACAAATTTACAGGATTCTACGAAAAAATACCGTATTTAGGTTACTATTCTCTTATTTATTTTTGAATCAGTGGCACTTTAGATGCTTTTTACTTTACTTTTGTTGCAAAATTGAAGGATTATGGGTGTAGGTCAAATTGGATTTTTCTTTTTGAAAGTATTAATTGGGGTGTTCAGCCTTCTTCCTTTCTCAGTTATCCATATTTTTTCTAATATTTTAGCCTTTCTTTTCGAATACGTCATTCGTTACCGAAAAAAAGTGATTCAAAACAATCTTATAATCGCTTTCCCCGATAAAAGCCAAAAAGAGCGGAATATTATCCTAAAAAAAGTCTATTTGGCTCTGTCAGATAACTTTTTGGAAACCATCAAAAGCTTTTCTATTTCTGAAAAGGAACTCAAAAAACGGATGGTTTTCTCCAATCCTGATTTTTTAGACCGGTATTTTAAAGACTCCCCAAGCCATGTGCTCATTTTAGGCGGGCACTTTTACTCGTGGGAACTCGCTGTACTAGGCGTACAACTGTATGTCAAGCAACAAATGATGGGCGTTTATAAGCCTTTATCCAATCGTCTAATTGATGCTTATTTAATAAAGCGCAGGCATCGATTTGGGAGTGAATCTATGTCCATGAACCAAACTTTTAGAACCATCATCAAAAATAAAAATAGGAATATCGCTTATGTTTTTATTGCAGACCAAAGTCCATCGAATGTAAAAAAGGCACATTGGTTGAATTTCTTTGGAAAAAATACTGGTTTTTTGCAAGGGGCTGACAAAATTGCCCGCTCCACGGGATACCCAGTTTTGTATTATACAATCACACGCATTAAACGGGGCTACTATGAGCTCACTTTCTCTGAACTTTGTGCGGACCCGACCATTTTAGCAGAAGGAGAAATTACTCGTTTGTTTGCACAAAAACTAGAACAAAATATTAAGGCAGACCCAGTTGGTTGGTTGTGGTCGCATCGACGCTGGAAGCGTACTTCCGCTGAGAACGGTTAAGGGTTAGTTAGTTGTTAGGGGTTGACCTGAACTTTAAAAAAACATGGATATTGTTTCGTACTTCATCACTTGCAAGAAAATAGGTATGCTTGTTTAGTTTGGCGGTAAGGCTGTGTCCAATTTTCATATTAGTACAATTCAGGTAGCTAATATTTGGCGTAAGCATCACATTTGGCTGTTCCTGCCCTAATCTGATGCCCCTGTTTCGCATACGGGAAAGCGCCAAAATCCGATCCTGCCAATGATATAAAACGAGTACTTTATCTGCAATTTCAGACAAATCAGCTTCATATTTTACGAAGTCTTTCATCGACATATCTGCTGCTGCCAAAATCAAATGACGGAGTTTACCTTTCGGCAAAAAACCAGCCTTTACCGTTTCTAAAAGGAATTGATTGCCTAGGGAGTGACAGAGTAAATCTGCTTGCCTACAAGGTGAATTTTGAGCGCAAGCATCAATCAAAGCCCCTAGTTTATACTTACTTTTATTAATAATTTTTAGACTCTGCCCATAATTCAATTTATGGGATTCCCAGATGATATGCAAAATAGCGGTTGTTTGGTTTTCCTTGTCTGTCAGAAACAACTTTTCAAAAGCCAAGACTGTCCGCTGCATGAGCCCTTGACGTGCACCTGCAAAACCGTGTACAAAGAGAAAGGAATGTTTACCTAGGGAGCCTTGGACTTGATTGAGGGCATTTTTTACCGACCAAGAATTAGAACCATAATAACATTTAAATACTTTACCTTTTTCTGTTCTAAAATCGCCGCATTTGACGTCTGTTGACAGCGTTGATAATTCTATGAAGAATTGATGAGTCTTTTGCATTTTTGTTGGCTTGCGCAAAAAAAATTAAAACGACTTTGGGGTAAAAACATTGTTTAAAAAAACTGCCTAACCATCATTCTAGCTGTGGATTTAGCTTCAAAGTCCGAAACTAGGTATAAAAAAGACTATACCCGATGGGCTTTTGAGTTTAAACAAAAAAACTCCCCCGGCCGAGACCGAAGGAGCTTTTATCTAAAACAACACAATGTTGTTATTCAAATAGTTGCAGATTAATAGTTTCTACTAACCACTAATTTCTTAGTAGCCGTACGACCATCAATTGCTTGAATTTGAACATTGTAATATCCATTATTGAATGCGTCTAAGCTGACCTTCTCAGGAGCAGCCGAAACCTCATCCAAAACAATAGTTTTAACTGTTCTACCTAACTGGTCAGAGATAGTAATTACTGCCTCTAATCCCTTGTAAGGTAATAAGTCAATCATAAAGAACTCAGCTGCAGGATTCGGGAACAAAGTAATATTCGCACGCTCTCCAAAGACTGCAACAGTCTTATTAGAGATGATGTTGGTATTGTTTGTAACCGCTACTATTTGATAGTAGTTTTCCCCCAAAGCAGGTTCAGCATCTGTAAAGTTGTATGAAGCAACTGTACGATCCTCAGACTTAACACTTTCAACTTGCGCGATAGCCGTATAAGTAACCCCATCCGTTGAACGTTCAACAATGAAGTATTCATTTACATCGCCAGTATTATTCTGCCAAGTTAAATCAGCAGTATACTCATTTTGCGCAAGCGCTAATTCCATGATAGTAGAAGAAGCAGCCGCAGAGCTACCACCACAAGCTGTAGAATTTCCACTCATATGAATGTTAACGTCTAAGTAACCTCCATGTGATAAAGAATAATTACCATAAGGTTGACTCACCACATTGTAGCCTAACCAAGTAGTACCACCGTAGTCGTTCCAGTCTCCAAATAGCGCTCCTCCTGTTCCCATTTGGAAAGGATGCATGGTATTCCACACATTTAATACAGCACCATTCATCGCACCTTTACCTGTGATAGTACCTGTTACATCCGTGTAGTAGTACCAATCAGAGTCATCCGCAGAGTAACAATCAGAGTTTGCAGCATGCGCATCAGCTGGTGTACTAAAAGTACGACCAGAGAAGTCTAATTCAATCTGGAATCTGATATTCGTATCCTCATAGTTACGAACCATCATCGTAAGGTGTGCAGTACCATCGGTATATTCAACAAACTCACTGTATTGAATCTCTTGGTAATGTTCACACTCAGGAAGAGGTTCAAATTGGTCAATCAAGTTTCTAGCATAAAAACCATACGCTAAATCCTGATTACATTGATAAGCAGACCATACTTCACGAGTCGCACACGTAGTCGGACCACTGTAAGAAACCGTAATCACAAAGCTACAAGTCTCTGTGTTTCCACAACCATCCGTAGCTGAGTAAGTAACTGTATGCGTTCCAGTTGCTAAGAACGAACCGCTAGTAGGACCACTTGTTTGATTAACACTTACTCCACCTGAAGTACAAGTAGAAGTAGCCACTGGAGCAGACCAAGTTACCGTTGTACCTGTTGCATCAGTTGCATCAACACTCATGTTATTGTTACAGTTGAAAGTCAAACTTCCAGCAGGAGTTTGAGGAACAAACCCAGCATCAATATCTGTTCTATCTTGACCAGAAGCCAAATCAAAACATTCTGTAA